>NZ_JBEXCV010000098.1:0-35398 GCF_040605455.1 Embleya sp. NPDC005575
CAGTCGCCGGTGAGCAGGCAGGCAGCCGACGGGCGCCCGACCCTCGCGTCCCGCGACGCGGCGGCGGGCGCCCGTCGCGCGTTCGACGGTGGCGAACACCGGGCGTGCGACGGGCCGTTCAACACCGATACGGCGACGCCGGGCGCACCACGGCCCGGTCCGTCGGGTCCAGTGACATCGTCGCCTCCAGGAGATCCTCCAGATCGGGGTCCGGCCACGGGCGCACGGCGGCCAGCGGGGGACGGTGCCGGCCGGTGGCGATGTCCTCCAGGATGTCGGCGGCGCCGATCCGCCCCCCGATCGCCCGGTCGGTGGCCGGCGCGCTGCCGGTCCACGCCGCACGGAAGGAGGCGCCCAGGCTGTACACCTCGGCGACGTCGGTGAGGCGCACATGGTGTCCGGGCCCGGTGTCCAGGAGTTGCCGGGCGATCTCGGGAGCCGTGGTCAGATCCATCCCGCCCCGGTAGGGAACCGGCAGCGGAAGCAGATCCGGGTGATGGGTCAGATCGTGGTCGATGAACTCGATGCCGCCGCCCGGGGTGACCAGGATATTCATCGGCTGAATGTCCCCGTGGTGCCAACCCACCGTGTGCAGCCGCGCCAGCGCCGCGAACGCCCGCCGGGCCAGCGCGGGCAACCGGTCCGCGAGACCGGGGCCGGCGCGGCGGGCCGACTCGCACCAGCGCCACAGGGTCATCCCCGGACGCCACTCGACCGCCGTCCACACGCCGTCGCCGACGTGCCCGTGTGCGCCACCGACCGGGTACAGGCCCTGCTCGCGCAGGATGGTCAACGCGCGGGCCTCGTGGTGCAGCGAGGCGACGTCGACAGGCCGCTCGGCCGTTTTGATCCGCCACCCTCCGGCCCGCCAGGCGTGGGTGTGATGCGAAGTCAGCGGGCGGGGCGCGTCGGCGATGCCGAGGGTCTCCAACGCGGCGACGAGCAGCGGATCCATTCTCACATTCTGGCGGACGCGCAGGACACGACGGCCCTGCGCCGGGCCGGGCCCTCGCACAGGACTCGGGCGAGCCGTGCCGAGATCGGCAGGCCGGTCGCACTCTCGATCCAACCGAACTCGCCCACGCAGTTGGTCTCCAGGTAGGTCCAGCCGGCCGAGGTGACCACGAAGTCCAGCGCGGCGTAGGTCAACCTCAGGTCGCGCACGTGCTCGACGCACGCCCTCGCGATCTCCGCCGGCGGGTCGATCGCCCGGTACTCGGCCGCCTCCTGCGGGACGGCCCGCCAGTCGAGCGCGCCGTTCGTCCTGATCGCGGCGGCGAACACCCGATCGTCCACGACGGTCACCCGGGCATCGAACAGCCGGTCCTCGACCAGGGCTTGCAGGTAGTGCAGGGTGCCGGCGATGCCCGTCAGATCGTCCGAGAGGTGGATGCGCGTGGTCGGGATGAAGGTGGTGTGCCGCTGGGTGAGCGCCTTGACCACGACCTTGTCCCGGTGTGCGGCGATGAACGCGCGGGCCGCCTGCGGATCGCTGGTGAACAGCGTGTCGGGCACGGCGAAACCGTTGCGCGCGGCGGCCGCCAATTGGGTGGGCTTGTGCAGCGAGGCCGCCACGACGGTGGGGTCGTCGATCCACACCTTCAACGGGTGTGCGCGCAACAGGCCCAGCAGCGCCGTGGTGTTCTCGTCCGCGCGCCAGCGTTCCTCGGCGGTGGCCAGTGCGTCCGGGCGGGTGGGCTTGCGCCAGTAGACCGCACAGCGCTCGTCCAGGGTCACCGTCGCCCGCCCCGAGGTCAGCACGGTGTGCCAGCGCCCACCGGCGAACCGGCCGGTGACCAGCGGGCGTTCACGCAGCCGGCCCGGGTCCAGCCGGAGCAGGGCCACCGGGCCGCCGAGGAGGTGCGCCGCCACCATGTCGGCGGTCAGGTCCTCCTCGGTGGCCACGATCACGACGCTCGCGTCGTGATCAGTCATCCTTCTTGTATCCCCTGGGCTCCTGCGTTCCGGTGTAGGTGCCCGAGTCGACCGCGTGGATCAGCAGCGTGCCGCCCGGGGTGACGTTGACGCACAGATCGGGGTCGTAGTGATGGCGGGGCAGTGCGGGCGCACCTCGGGTGGGGACGGGGGCCCTGCGGCCGAGAATCAAGGGACCGGGCATGACCTCTCCTGACTGTGGGTGTCCGACGAACCCGAAACGGTACGTCATCTTCATCAACGCCCGGATGGGCCACATCAGTTGCACCTGCTTGGCAAAAAGAGGCGGGCGGCCTCGTCCGGTCGCGCCGAAGGCACTGCCGGCGAAGGGCCGGCCGGGGGCGTCGGTCGGCGGATCCGGACACACGTGATCTCGATGACCGGATCGAAATGCGGATGCCGGGTGCGGACGGGCAGACCGCGATCGAGCAACTCCGGCGGCTGCCCGGCTTGTCGGTGATGGTGGTGGTGGTGCCGACCCGGTTCGAAGCAGGCCGGTACGTCCTGCGGGCGTTGCGCCGGGGCCCTCGCCGGGTGCCGCGGGTCGCGAGCGTCAGTGCGACCCGGCGCCGGCGGCGCGTGTGCTGCCGGCGCCGGGTGTGCTGTCAGTCAGGCGTTCCTCCAGGTGTTTGCCCTCGATGTCCGGGTCGGGGACGTACTTGGCGAACCACTGGGGGTGGTACCAGAGCTTGGCGCGGATGATCGCCATCGTCGCCGGGACCAGGGTCAGCCGGACCACGAAGGCGTCCAGGAAGACACCGACCGCGAAGCCGAAGCCGATCGTCTTGATGGTCGGGTCGTCGGTGAACATGAACGCCACGAAGATCGCGAACATGATCAGCGCCGCCGCACACCGACGCATCGCAATCTCACCCATTTTGCCCCTTTCACCCCACTGAAGTCCTCAACGGCGCGCCGACGAACCCCACAGTCGCCGTCGAACCGACGAATCCCACCTCTGGGGCTGTGGCCGCGCACCACACCGTGCCGCCCATCGACCCGGGGAGATGCCATCCCCCCGCAGGTCCGTCCCAGGGCCGGACCCCTCCTGGCGGCCCGCCGCATCGATCCCCCATCACGACAGCCCGCCCAACGCCGCGCATCAGTACGGGATCGGGGCTGACGGAGGAGTCGGGGCCGCTCGGTATCGGGCGATCGAGGGGCCGGCCTGCGGTGGGGGCCGCATTCGGTCGGCGTGGTCCTCGTGGTTGTATCGGGGCGAACGCCTGCCTTCGATGGGAAGACCATTGCTCGTGCCCAGCCCGGAGTCGACACGGCGAGCCCTCGGTGCGGTCCGTGACTGGATGGTCTCCGCCCCCGGTACCTATATCTGGCTGCTGATCCTCTATGTGACGACAGCCGACCTGTACATGCGCCTGACCGCCGACGAGCGCATCGCCTTCCTCCGCCGACAGAGCACGAATCTGCACAACCTCGACACCGCGCCGCTGCGGGTGTTCGTGGCCAGCGCCGTATGGGACCAGGGTTTGCACCTGCTCAAATTCACGGTGATGTTCACCGTGCTGTGCGCGGTCGCCGAGCGGTGGCTGGGGACTCGGCGGTGGCTGGCCATCACCGCACTCGGGCACGTGGGCGCCACCTGCGTCAGCCAGGCGATCGTTCTGGCGCAGGTCCACGACGGGACTCTGGCGCGCAGTGCGCGCTTTCAGTTGGACGTCGGCCCCAGTTACGGGTACATGGCCATCGCGGGGGTGCTCTGCTACCGGATCGCCGGGCCGTGGCGATGGCCCTATCTGGCGGGCCTGGCCCTGTACGTCGGCCTGCCGATGTTCGTGCATCGGGACTTCACCGCGACCGGACATCTGAGCGCGGTGTTGATCGGGCTGTGCTGCCGGCGGTTGACGCGGGGGCGGCCGAAGTGGGACTCGGGTGCGTGGTGGCGCACGGTACGTCCACGGATCGGGCTGCCGGATCCCGCACCGCAGCCGGCGCCGGCAAAAGGCCCTCGCCCCGCCGCCGGCCCGGTCGAGGCGACATCCACCCCGAAGACACCCGGCAGCTCACCGAACGGGCGATGACCCTCCCGACACGCACCCGGGAGCCTTCGCCGCTCGGCCCCACACAAAAGCCGCTTCATGCGCACACCGCAGTCTCGAAGTCGCAACGAGACACGACATCGCGTATGTCGATGGTCGGATTTTCGCCCGATATGACCGGTTAGTGTCACGTCATGCAGGCATGGAATGGCAGCTCCCATCCCCTCGGCGCCACCTTCGACGGCTCGGGCACCAACTTCGCGGTGTTCTCCGAGGTCGCCGAACGCGTCGAGGTCGCGCTGATCGGCGAAGACGGCACCGAGCAGCGGGTGCGGCTGCCCGAGGTGGACGGCTTCGTGTGGCACGGCTACCTGCCCGGCGTCGGACCGCGTACGCGCTACGGGTACCGCGTGCACGGCCCGCACGATCCCGACCGGGGACATCGCTGCAATCCCGCGAAGATCCTGATCGACCCCTACGCCAAGGCGATCGACGGCAACACCGATGGTGACCTGTCGCTGCTCGACTACCACCCCGAGGCGCGGGACCAGCAGAACACGTCGGACAACCTGGGCCACACCATGCTGTCGGTGGTCACCGACTCGACCTTCGACTGGGGGGACGACCGCAGTCCGAACCGCCCCTACCACGAGACGGTGATCTACGAGGCGCACGTCAAGGGCATGACCCGCATCCACCCCGACGTCCCCGAACACCAGCGCGGCACCTACGCCGGCCTCGCCCATCCCGCCGTGATCGAGCACCTGACCGCGCTCGGCGTCACCGCGATCGAGCTGATGCCGGTACACCAGTTCGTCCACGACGGATCGTTGCTCGACCGAGGGTTGTCGAACTACTGGGGCTACAACACCATCGGCTTCCTCGCCCCGCACAACGCCTACTCCTCCTCCGGAACCCGCGGCGAACAGGTGACCGAGTTCAAGGCGATGGTCAAGGCCCTGCACGCGGCCGGAATCGAGGTCATCCTCGACGTCGTCTACAACCACACCGCCGAGGGCAACGAGTTGGGTCCCACGCTCTCCTTCCGCGGCATCGACAACGCCTCGTACTACCGCCTGGTGGACGACGACCCGGCGCACTACTACGACACCACCGGCACCGGGAACAGCCTGCTGATGCGGCACCCCAACGTGCTCCAGCTGATCATGGACTCGCTGCGCCACTGGGTCACCGACATGCACGTCGACGGCTTCCGTTTCGATCTGGCGGCCACCCTGGCCCGGCAGTTCCACGAGGTGGACCGGCTCTCCGCGTTTTTCGACCTGGTCCAGCAGGATCCGGTGGTCAGCCGGGTCAAGCTGATCGCCGAGCCGTGGGACCTGGGCGTAGGCGGCTACCAGGTGGGCAACTTCCCGCCGCTGTGGAGCGAGTGGAACGGCAAGTTCCGGGACGGCGTACGCGACTTCTGGCGCGGCACGGACGGCGTGCTGCCCGAGTTCGCGGCCCGCCTGACCGGCTCCTCCGACCTGTACGCGAGCGAGCACCGCAGGCCGCTGGCAGGCGTCAACTTCGTCACCGCACACGACGGCTTCACCCTGCGCGACCTGGTGTCGTACAACAACAAGCGCAACGAGGCCAACGGCGAGGCGAGCCGTGACGGCGCCGAGGACAACCGCTCGTGGAACTCCGGCGTCGAGGGCGACACCGACGACCCGAGCGTGCACGCGCTGCGCGAGCGCCGGCAACGCAACCTGCTCACGACCCTGTTCGTCGCGCAGGGCGTGCCGATGCTCTCGCACGGCGACGAACTCGGCCGCACCCAGCACGGCAACAACAACGTGTACTGCCAGGACAACGAGATCGCCTGGATGGACTGGGCCCGGGCCACCGCCGACCCGGCCCGACGGGATCTCCTGGAGTTCACCCGCAGGCTGGTCCGGCTCCGCGCCGAACACCCCGTGCTGCGTCGCCGGCGCTTCTTCCGCGGCGACGGCACGGACGGTCCGGCCGACCTGGTGTGGTTCCGCCCGGACGGCGCGAAGATGACCGGCAAGGACTGGGATCGCCCCAACGCCCGCTCCGTGGTGGTCTTCCTCAACGGGGACGCCATCTCCGAACGGGATTCCCGAGGAGGCCCGATCGTCGACGACTCGTTCCTGTTCGTGCTCAACGCCCACTACGACGACATCGACGTACGCATTCCGGTCCTGCGTGACCACGGCGACATCTGGCACGTCGCGGTGGACACCAACGACCCGGACGGTGCCGACGAGGTGGAGGTCAAGGCGGGCAGCATCCGCGCGATCCGGGCACACAGCGCCCTGGTGTTGATCCGGCGCCGCCGCCCGAAGTGAGCGCCCGGCCGTCCGCGGTGCCTCGCCGTCCGCACATCCCAGGACGAGGCACCGCGGGCCGTTCGCCGATCAGTCTCGGTTCGACGGGTGGACCGTACCGGCGTAGCGGCGGGTGAACCCGTCCGCCGCCGCGACCGTGATGTCGTACCGACCGTGCTCGTCGGTCGGCCACATCACGGTGTCCCGGTCCCGGGCGCCGATCCACTGCTCGCGGGCCGTTCCACCGAAGTCGTTCGGCGTGACGGTGAAGCGCACGTCGGTGTCGCCGTCGTTGCCCAACCGCAACTCCACCCGGGCCGCGTCGGGCCGGCGGCCGCTCAGCGTGGCCCGGACCGAGGGAAGGGCGACGTCGCGCTGCGGATCGCGGACCACGGTGCCGGCGAAGCGCCGGACGAAGCCGTCCGCGCCGTGCACGCTGAAGTCGTAGGCGCCGTCGGTGCCGGCGGCGTCCCACACGTAGGTCGCGCTCTTGCCCGGGGCCACGGTGAACGGGGTGCCCGCGAACGGGAGCACGATGTTGGGGAACACGGTGAAGTGGTAGGTCACCGTGCCCTCATTGGCCAGCGTGCACTCCACCCGGCCGGTCTTGCGGTCGACGGTGACATCCGCCCAGGGGCGGTACGGCAGCGGCCGGTGCGGTCGGTAGCCGGGTTCCTGGGTGGGTACCTGTTGGGCACCGGGCGCCGGGAGCTTGACGCCGGGCAGCGCCTTGGCCGCATCCGCCTTGGCGATCAGCGGGTTGGTGTCGGGCAGGGCCGGGATCGTGTAGTCGGGCCGGGCGAAGTCGAAGCACGAGGTGAGGTCACCGCAGACCGCGCGACGCCACGCGGAGATGTTGGGTTCGTTCACCCCGGTCACCGTCTCCAGGAAGCGCAGCACCGAAGTGTGGTCGGCCACCTGGGAGTTGACATGCCCGCCGCGGCTCCAAGGCGAGGCGATCCACAGCGGTACGCGCGAGCCGAGGCCGATCGGCCGGCCCCCGACGAACTCCTCGGGGGTGCCCGGCTCGGGCATCGGCGGCACCACGTGGTCGAAGTAGCCGTCGTTCTCGTCGTACATCAACAGGAACACGGTGTGCTTCCACACCTCGGGGTTGGCGAACATCGACTGCATCGCGGTGTTCACCCAGTGCGCACCGTAGTTGGGTCCGGCATCGGGGTGTTCGCAGAACAGATAGGGCGCGACCAGCCAGGAGACGGTGGGCAGCGTGCCGTCCTTGCAGTGCGCGTCGAACGCGGTCAGGTCCCACTTGGTCATCGCGTTGATGTAACGCGGGTCGTCCTTGGGGAAGTTGTGGAACTGCTTGAAGTAGGACAGGCCGTTGTCGTCGTAGTCGCCGTAGCGCTCGTCCTTGCTCGGGTTGTGGTAGACGCGCCAGCTCACCCCGGCGGCGGACAGCCGCTCGGCGTAGGTGGTCCAGTCGGCGACCGGATTGTCGGTGACGGGTGTGTTGTCGATCCACGGACCGGTGGTCCCGTCCCGGCCGGGTCCGGCGGTGCCCGACCACAGGTAGAGCCGGTTCGGGTCGGTGGGGCCGTTGAGCGAGGTGAAGTAGGCGTCGCACACGGTGAACGCGTCGGCGAGGGCGTACTGGTAAGGGATGTCCTCGCGGTTGAAGTAGCCCATCGAGCGCTCGCCCTTGGCCGCGACCCAGCGGTTCTGCGCGCCGTTGTTGACCGCGGTGTGGCCGGTGCTCCAGTCGTGCGGGAGGCCGCCGGCGTTCTGCGCGTTGTACTTGGTGGAGTCCATCCGATACGGCAGCAGGTAGCCACCGTCGGTGCGGCCGGGGTGTGGCTGACGAAACACGTCGTCGCCCCCCGGCAGCACCAGCCCCTGGCGGTCGGCGAACCCGCGCACGCCTGCGAGGGTGCCGAAGTAGTGGTCGAAGCTGCGGTTCTCCTGCATCAGGATCACCACGTGCCGAACGTCCTTGATACTGCCGGGCTTCGGGCGGCGGGCGGCGTCCGCGGCGGGGTCCGGTGCCGGGTCCGCGTGGGCGGAGGTCGCGGTGAGGCCCACCGCGCCGGCCGCGCCGACGGCGGCGGAGGCGCCCACGAAGGAGCGGCGGCTGAACTCGGTCATGACGAACCGACCTTTCGAGGAGGGGAGGTGATGGGGAGTCAGGCGCGCAGCGTGAAGGTGGCGACGGCGGCGGCGTGGTCGCTGGGCCAGCCGTTTCCGGCGGTGCCCGGGATCGGCTTGGGCCAGCCGGTGACCAGGCTGTGCGCCTCCTCGGCGGACAGCGGTCCGGCGGTGTGCAGCGCGTCGATCCGGTCCTGTGGCTGGGACGGGTCCACCGGCGACCAGGTGTTGCCGGGCTCGCGGGCCGGGTCGTGGTGCCGGTCGCGGAACACATCGGCCAATCGGGCCTGTTCGAGCAGTTGGGTGACCGGCCAGCGAACCGGCCCGGACGTGCCGTGGGCGCCGGCGGTGCGGGCGGTCCAGTCCAGGTGCGAGGGCGAGGCGAGGGCGCCGGCGAGCAGCACCGGGGTGTCCCGGGCAGCGCTCAGGTCCGGCGCCATCGCCGCGACCAGCGTCTGGGCTTGGCGGTAGCGCAGGCTCGCCCGCTCGGCCGCCTCGGCCTGCGCGGGCGTACGGCCTCGGCGAATCGCGGTCGGCCCGTAGTCCCCCTCGTCCAGGCGCGCGGTCCACACCCGGACGGCCCGCACTCCGGGCGCCCGCACGGTGGCCGCGACCGCCGGCAGCTCGGCGCTCGCGGGGCGCGGGTCGGTGAGCGGGTGCCGGCTGATCAGCGCGAGCCCGGCCGGGTCCTCGTACACCGCCCAACCGAGCGCCTCGGCCACCGACTTGCCCAGGGAACCGCCGGTGTCCTGCAACGCCAGCACGTCCAGATCCTGGGTCAGTGCGAGTCGCAGCAACTTGGTCACCGCGCCGTCCACGTGCTTGCCCGCATCCCAGGCGTCGAGGCCGGCGACCTTGAGCGTGGCGCTGCGCGCGTTGCGCCGGACCGGTACCTGCACCGTGAGCTGCGACGTGGCACCGGTCGCGCCGTCGCGGCCCTCGACCACGATTACGCCCGGTCGTCGCGCGCCGCCGCGCGGGGCCCTGGCGGTGACGACGCCGTCGGCACCTACCCCGAGCCATCCGTCGCCGCCTCGGGCGCGGAAGGTGACGCCCTGGCCGGACTGTTGCCCGTTCGACGCGGTCCACAGCCCGGCCAGGCGCACGGTCGAGGTCTCCCCCGGGGCGACGGCCGCGCCGGTGACGGTGTCCACCGCGAACCGGGGCCGGGGCGGCACGGCCCGCACCGCGAAACCGAACGGCGCGGTCTGCGCGAGGATCGCGTAGCCGTCCTTGGCCAACAGGTAGGCCGTGTAGGGCCCGTCCGTGAGCCCCTGCGTCTCGATGGTCACCTCGCCGTCGGCGGTGGTGACGTACTTCCAGGCCAACGACCCCCCGTCGCCCGGCTGCCGAGCCCCGTCGTACACCCCCACCCAGTTCTTCGCGTGCGGCGCATCGGTAGCGAACCGAAAGGTCAGCTGATCACCCTCCTTCGGCACAGTGGGACGCAGAAGAGTGAGCGAACTCCCTGACATATCGTCAATTCCTTTCCGGAACAGGGGTGGTGGCGCAGGTGTCGGCGACGCAGGTATCGGCGGCGCCGTGGGCAGGGACATGTGGCAGCCGAGTCGGAAGCCGGATCGCGGCGCCGGCGGCTGTGGGGTGAATCAGGCGGCGCATGATGCCGCCGCTGGGGCATCAGGGCGGGTGCTCCCGGAGCAGGGGTGTAGGGGGCACACGGGTAGGCGGGCGCGTGGCCGCTTGGTTGCTTGGCCGCGTGAGCGCATGCGCGCTCGGACGCGTGGCGGCGAGGTGCGAGCCGGGTGGCGCCGGCGCTTCGGGCGTGCCCGGCACGCGACGAGACGGGCGGCCGAGAGGGTTTCGGTCGCGAGTGTTCGGTGCCCGGCCGTTCCGCGCCCGGCTGTTCGACGTGGTGGCGGACTCGGGACCTGGGGTCATGACCGGGGCGGGGCCGACGGCGATCGAGGTGCTGCGGCCACGGGAGGTCGGCACGGAAATGCTCCAGGCGGAAGTCGAGTTGTCTGTACAACTCGGCTCAGTAGGCCGGCACCCGATGTCCGGAGCGTGAACGCACGTGCACCGGCGGGCAAGCTTCACGGGAAGAGCCGGCGCACCCGGACGAGGACCCCGACAGCTGGTCGGCCGCTCGCGACCGCCCTCGGCGGGAGGACCACGGCGAAGGGCCCGGGCGATGACGAATCCGGCGGACCGGGCAGGGAGTCGGTGCCCACGTCGTCGACAGATCGCGGCGCACGTACGCGAGGCGATCACGACCGGTATCCGAGGTTCGGGCGGCCGACCCCCGTCGGAGGGCGAACTCGCCAACCATTACGGAGACTCGCGCGAGACCGAGCGTCACGCAGTCGCGGTGCCGCACACGGATGGTCCGATCACCTCCCGGCGCGATACCCGGCCGGTGGTGCCGGGCACGACGCGCACCCGGTGCTTCGCCGAGTTGCTCGGCTCCACCGGGTGGGCGCGCCCCCTCGGCAGGGAAGCAGCAGGTGGGCATACGGTGCGCCTACCGGCGCGACCGACAGCGCCGCGAAGAGCACCGACCGGTCACACCTGACCCCGGCAACGAACTCCCGGCGGCCGCCCCAGCCGCGAGTCCGCTGGACCGCCCGCCGGAACGGCCGACCGAGCGTGGACGGCCGATGTGCATCGCCCCGCCGACGGTGCCGCCGATATCCCCATTTCCCGGGACGCGAGGCCGGCCCCGCTCGGCCCTATCGCAGTCGACTGCCGTCGGCTACCGAAACACAGGGCGACGAGTCCAACCCACACAGCCGTGACCCCCGCTCCCGGGATGCGCAGCACCGGCAGACCCGCGCCGACGGGTTGAGCGATCAACGACTCGGCCGACCAGGCGAGCCCGGCAAGGATGGAGCCGACGGCGAAGGTGGCGATCGAGAACATGTACGGGCGCCGGGCGCCGAACCGGCCTATCGCCCACGCGGCCGCCGAAATGACGGGGCCAGGGCCTGCGTGGATCCGTCGCAGCCCGTGGGATGGTGACCGGCGGGCCTCGAAGTCCTACGTGAAATACGTGAGCGTGAACTGTGTTTTCGAGCCGTGGCGTCCCGATCCGCACAACACTTACGGCGCGAGTACTTCCCGCCGGCCTGCTCCACCTGAGCCTTGGCTTGTCAAGTCTCCTACGGAGAGTTATAAGGTGGGAAGCACCTCATGCGCACGGGCCCGCTCCGTGGCCCCGGACAAATGGCGCGCGGTTTCGGTAAACGCGCGGCACCGGAGCACGACGGGCCCTCACCGGCGCAGAGGTCGGCGCGGTCCGCCATATCGGCGTCCCGAGGCTGCCTGTCCCGGTCGCCGCACCGGCACGCCGCCCGCCCTCCGATCGAGGCCGCCCCCGCCCGCGCCCGCCCCGATCGCCTTCAATGGAAGACGGAAGAAGGGCCGATACAGATGCCGATGCGATGGGAATCCTTTCTCGCGGCAGTCCAGGAGCGGGGCGAATACTCCTCCCCCCAGGAGGCGGAACGAGCCGTCCGGGTCGTCCTCGCCCTCCTGGGTGCGCACCTGGTCGGTGGCGAAAGCGCCGAACTGGCCGCCCGGCTCCCCGAGACCTGCGCCCTCGTGCTGCTCAACCCGCTCCCCGCGCACGAACCGCTCAGCGCCGACCGGTTCGTCCGGGCCACCGGTGCGTGGATCGAGGGTGCCACCGACGAAACCGCGAAATGGGACGTCGGAGCGGTACTCAGCGTCGTGGCCGACGCCACCGACGACAACCTGATGAACCGCCTGCTCCTACAACTGCCGCCGGGCTACGACCTCCTTTTCGGCCGCCCGCGACGCTGACCCGCCGGGGAGGGAAAGCGGCGGACCACCGAAAAGCGGTCCGGGGCCAGGCGCCCGGCGGGCCCGGCTCCGTAAGGCCCCGCATCGGGCCGCAGGTCGGAGCTGTTCGACGCTCAGCACGGTTCGACGCGCGGGAACCGAGTAGGCAGCAACCGGAGCATCGGCGCTGCTCACACGGCGCCAAGTTCGAATCGGTCGCCGGCCGCGCGAAGATCCCGTCGATCCGGGCCGCGACCCGGGTCGCCGCGTTATCGGTGTCCGGCCCTGCGTCGATCCCCCGGCCCCGGCGGCACACCGCAGCAAGTCGGCCGGCCCGAGCTTGACGGTCCCGGCAGGCCACGAGCGCAGCCATGCCTACGTCCCGCTGGGCCGCCGCCGCAGTATCCGGCGCGAAACCCGCGCACCGGGGTCGGCGGCCGGCGGAGCATGCGGGCCGCCGCGAACCGCGTGAGGTGTCGGAGGTGGGTCGCCATGCGAGAGGTCGACGCCGAAGGCGGCCAACCCCAGCAGAACACCGGCGTGGTCGACGATTTCCTGAACAAGCCGTCGAGCGGGGAGCGTTCCCGACGAGCGACGGGCAGCGGTGCCGACCAATTCGCCGCGCGGTGGACCGAACTGCCGCCGGCCGCAGTAGTCTCGGCGGGTCCGTGGAAGTGGTTGTCCGAAGGGTGAGCCCGTGACGTCGATATCGAACAGCGACGAGGACGCTTGGCGGCTGCCGCGCCCGGGCGAGGTCGAGGCGGAATCCGTCTCGACCCGGATCGATACGAGCATCCCGCACACCGCGCGGATCTACGACTATCTGCTGGGCGGCAAGACCAACTTCGCCGTGGACCGCGCGGCGGCCGAGCACATCCTGGCCGCCATCCCGGACCTGCCCACCACGCTCCGGCTCAACCGGCTCTTCCTTCGGCGCAGCGTGCGATACGCCGCACGGCGCGGCATCCGCCAGTTCCTGGACATCGGGACCGGCATCCCCACCGGCGGCAACACCCATGAGGCGGCCCACCAGGTCGCGCCGGACGCACGGGTGGCGTACGTGGACAACGACCCGATCGTGCTCGTGCACGGTCGGGCCCTGATGACCGACGGCGACCCGGGACGGACCACCTTCACCCAGGCCGACCTGCGCGACCCGAAGGCCATCCTGACCGCACCCGAGGTGCTGGAGGTGATCGACTTCGCCGAGCCGGTCGCGGTGATGCTGGTCGCCATCCTGCACTTCATCAAGGACGAGGAGAACCCGGCCGAGATCGTCGCGACGCTGCGCGACGCCCTCGCACCGGGCAGCATGCTCATCCTGTCGCACGCCTCCTCGGATGCCGACCCCGCACGCGGCCAGGCGGGAGCGGCCGGCTGGAAGAACGCCTCCGCCGAGATGACCATGCGCGGCTACGATCGGGTACTGGCCTTCTTCGACGGCTTCGAGCTGGTCGAACCACCCGGCATCCGCCCACACTGGAACCCGGACAACGAGCCCGAGGATGCCCTGGACGCCGTCGAGAACGTGTGGGGTTACGGCGGGGTCGGCATCCGGCGCTGAGCCGGCCGACGCAACCGCTCGGCACCGCCGATCCGGCTCCTCGACCACGCGCGCGGGTCGGCGGGCCCGACAACCCGACACCTGCCGCCGCACTCAACCGCCGGTCACCCCGGTCGGCCACGGCGCCTGCCCCGGCCACGGCGCGGCCTCCTCCAATTGCGCCGCGATCCGCAGGAGTTCCGCCTCTGCCCCCAGCCGGCCGGTGAGTTGGATCGCCACCGGCAGGCCCGCCTCGTCGAAGCCCGCCGGCACGCTCGCCGCCGGCAGTCCGGAGACGTTGAACACCGACGTGAACCAGGTCATCTTCGCGGCGTGCGCGTACATGCTCGCCGGGTTGCTCGTGTCCAGGACCCCGAGTTCGGGTACCGCGACACCCAACGTCGGGCTCAGCCAGACGTCGTGATCATCGAAGAACGGCGCCACCTCGCGGCCGATCCGAACCACCGTCTGCAGCGCTCGGACCAGATCCCGGCCACGCATCGCGGCCGTGTGCTCGTGGATGACCCGGGTGAACGGTTCGAGGTCGTCCTCCCGCAACTCGCGGCCGAGTTCGGCGAGTCGGTCCTCGATCTGGGCGTGCGTGGCCGCCGCCATCACCTGGCCGAGGGCCCGGCCGGTCGCCGGACCGTCCCACACCGGCGCACCCTCCTCGACCCGATGGCCGAGCTCGGCGAGCAGTGTCGCCGTGCGCTCGACCGCCCGAACGGCCGCCGGATGGGCGGCCGTTCCGTCCACGTTCACGGTCGCGAAGCCGATCCGCAGCCGACCCGGCGCAGTGTCCAGCGCGGCCAGGAAGGACCCGGCGGCGGGCGTCGGCAGCGCGGCGTACGGGTCGCCGGGGAGCGGGCCGGCGACGACGTCGAGCAGCGCGGCGGAGTCACGGACCGTGCGGGTGACCGCGTGCGCGATCGCCAGCGGGTAGGCCAGCGCGGACAGGCCGTCGTCGTCCGGGACACGTCCGCGCGAGGGCTTGAGCCCGAACAGCCCGCAGCAGGCCGCCGGTATGCGAATCGAGCCGCCGCCGTCGTTGGCGTGTGCGGCGGGCAACATACCGCCCGCGACGGCCGCCGCCGAACCGCCGGAGGAACCGCCCGTCGAATGGGTGGTCCGCCACGGGTTGTGCGACGGACCGTGCAGGAGCGGCTCGGTGCTGGCGTTCTTGCCGAATTCGGGGGTGTTCGTCTTGCCGACGATCACCAGCCCGGCGCGGCGATAGCGGCCGGCCAGTGCCCCATCGCGCTCGGCGACCGCGTCGGCGAACAGCCGTGAGCCGTGTGTGGTCACCATGCCGGCGACATCGCAGCCGAGGTCCTTGACCGCGAACGGCACGCCGCGCAGCGGTCCGTCGGGCAACGTCCCCTCGGCCTCGGCACGAGCCGCCTCGAACCGGGTGGACACGAACGCGCGCAGCGCAGGATCGCGCTCCTCGATCCGGGCGATCACCGCGTCGAGAATCTCGATCGGCTTGACCGTGCCCTGCCGTACGAGATCGGCCAGTCCCACCGCGTCGTTGTCGTCCAGCAGTTCACCGGTGTCCATAGCCGTGCCTCGTTTCGCTCGACTCGATCGATCAAATGCATGATGCAGTCAAGCAATAGAGATGACAAGGACATCCGTCCCCGTGCACCCCGGCCTCCCCGTGCACCCCGGCCCCCCGAGCACCCTGACCTCCCCCGAGCACCCCGCCCACCGGCACGACCACCCCGAGCAGCACGAGCAGCACGAGCACCCCGACTACAGGCACGACAACCCACCGGCCCACCGGCACGGCTCCCCTCGCGACGAGAATCGCAATTCGGGGAACGTGTCACCCCCGTTGTCGGTTGAAGATCCGAGGACGACACAAGGAGAGTGGGACGGATGGCGGGAAACGTAGCGGCTCGACGACTGGTCGCGGGCGGAGTGGCGCTGGCCGCCGCCGGATGGGCCCTGCGGGACGTCCCGGCGGAGTTCGGCGGTCGGGCCGAAGGCGAGCGGCTCGCCCGCTTTCGGCGATCGCCGCAGTTCCACGACGGCGCGTTCCGCAACCCGGTCCCGGCCGACCTGGTCGTGGCCGGCAGCGCGCCACAGCTCATCGGCCAGATGCTCCGCAACCGCAGCGAGCGCCGGCCTGCCGCACCCGTGCCGCTGGTCACCGCACCGGCCACACCGCCGGCCCAGAACGGGCTGAGCGCCGTCTGGTACGGCCACGCGACCACCCTGGTCGAGATCGAGGGCCGCCGGGTGCTCTTCGACCCGGTGTGGAGCGAGCGGGTGTCCCCCTCCCAACTCGTCGGTCCGCGGCGGCTGCACCCGCTCCCGATCCCGTCGGCCGCGCTGCCGACCCTGGACGCGGTGGTCATCTCGCACGATCACTACGACCACCTCGACCGGGCGACGGTGCGCACCCTCACCGCGACCCAGACCGCGCCGTTCCTGGTCCCTCTCGGCATCGGCGCCCATCTGGAGCGCTGGAACGTCCCCGCCTCCCGAATCATCGAACTCGACTGGGAGGAGGACGCCGTCGTCGAGGGCCTGCGCTTCACCGCCACCGCGGCCCGCCACTTCTCCGGCCGCACCCTGCGCCGCAACGACACGCTCTGGGGCTCCTGGGTCGTCGCCGGCGCCCGACACCGAGTCTTCTATGCGGGCGATTCGGGTTACTTCGACGGCTATGCCCGCATCGGCGCGGCGCACGGCCCTTTCGACCTGACCCTGATGCCGATCGGCGCCTACAGCCCGAGCTGGCCCGACATCCACATGAACCCGGAGGAGGCGATCACCGCCCACCTCGACCTCGGCGGCAAGGTGCTCCTGCCGGTGCACTGGGCGACCTTCAACCTGGCCCTGCACCCGTGGGCCGAACCGGTCGACCGCCTGTGGCACGAGGCCAAGGCCAAGGACGTACAACTCGCCATCCCGCGCCCCGGCGACCGCATCGACACCGCCATCGCGGCCCAGCCGACCCCCTGGTGGGACCTGCTCACCAACACCCCCTGACTCCGAGCGCTTCCGCTTCTTCCGACGGCGCGTCAGAACCCTGACGGCGCACCCTCGAGCCCGGCACCTCGGTGCCGCCGCACTCCCTCGACCGCGAGGAGATCTTCGTCGCGATCTCCGGCCGACTCACCGCGACCATGGACGATGCCACCTTGGACGTGGCCGCCGGCGGCGCCCTGATCGTCTTGGCCGACCCACCCTTCGCCATCGCCAACCGCGACGCCACCCCGTTCGAGGCCGTCGAGATCGGCCCCGTCGGCGGCCGGAGTCCGATCCCCGGCCGGCCCCCCTACATCGCCCCGTGAGTCCGCTGACGCCGCGACCGGGGGAGGACCCGACCGGGGCGGATCGACCCCCGCCGATGCCACCGATGGGGCAAAAGCCCCGGCGCGGACGTCGCCGATCGAAGTAGCATCGGGCGCCTGTGATCTCAGCGAGGGGAGCATCGCGTGCGGGTAATCGTGGGCGTGACCATATCGGCCGTCATCCTGTTGGCGGCATGCGACGACACCGACTCCTCGAAGAAGCAGTCCTCGGCCCCGCCCTCGGCGTCGTCCCCGACGCCGACGACCGCGCAGAGCGCGGTCGTCCCGACGCCGGCGACATCGGCGCCACCGGCACCGACCGCCTCGGGACCACAGAGCCCGCCCGCGACGTCCGGGACGCAGCCGTCGCCACAGGGCGCATCCACCGAGGCGGCGATCCAACGCTACGAGCAGTATCTGCACGCCGTCGGCCGCGAGGACGTCACGACGGTCTGCGAGATCGCCGGCCCGGCAGCGAAGAAGGCCCAGAACGAGGGCTTCGGCCCGTGCACCTCCACCATCCCCGTCATGTTCCAAATGATCTCCGCCCCGCAGAAGAAGGCCCTGCAAACCGCCACGGTCGACCCGAAGCGCGTCTCGGTGCGCCCGCCCGACAAGGTGAAGATCCCGGCCGAAGCGGTCCGCGCCACCGTCACGTTCTCCGAAAGCGACCTCGGCAGCAACACCCTCCAGTACCTCGGCAACGCGTGGTACATCGTCGACTAGAACGCACCCGGCAGCCCACGCCCCGCGCCCCGCGCCCGAAACACCGCACCCCGAGCAGTATGCGGGGCACCGCCGCCCGAGCCTGCGCAACAGCCACCAGGCCTGGCGGCATCCCGGTGTCCCGCCATCCGGTGGCCCTTGTCCCGGTGCCCCCGGTGGCTCATCACGCCCGCGCGATGCGCCGCACCAGCACCCGGCCGCCGACCGCGATGGCAAGCGCGGCGACGATCAGCACCGCCGCGACCGCGAAGGTCACCCGCATTCCGGTGGCGACGGCCCCGGCGCGCGCCGTGGTGACGTCGTTCGCGGCCGACGCGAGCGCGAACACCGCGCCCATGACCGACGTACCGGTGATCAGCCCGAGGTTGCGCGACAGGTTGAGCATTCCGGACACGACACCACGTCGGTCCGGCCGGACGTCGGCCATCACGGCGGTGTTGTTGGCCGTCTGGAACACCGCATAGCCCGCGGTGACGACCACGATCGGGGCGAGGTAGCCGACGACGCCGAACGACGCAGGTGTCACCGACAACACGAACGCGCCGACAGCCATCGCGCCGAGCCCGACGACGGTCATTCGAGGTGCGCCGAAGCGGTCCGCGACGCGACCGGCCGGCACCCCGGTCAGCGCGGCGACGACCGGGCCCACCGACAGGACGAGCCCGACCAGGGCCTCCTTCAGTCCGAGCGTGCGCGCGAGATAGAACGGCCCGACCACCAGCGTGGCCATCATCACCGTCGAGACCAGCGCGCTCATGGCCAGGCTCGCGCTCAGCACCGGGTCCCTGAACATCGTCAGCCGGATGAGAGGTGCGCCGGCTCTCGCCTCGGCACGGACGAACAGTGCGACACCGATGGCGGCGGCCGCCAACAGTGCGGCGTTGAGCCATCCGAAGTCACCGCGCCCGATCGTCATGGCAAGCGCGTACGCCGCGAGCGTCAGGGCGAGCAGCAGCGTGCCCACGTGGTCGAAGCCGGCCCGCGCGGTCCCGGCCTCGCGTCGATCGGCGGGCAGGTGGCGGTACGCGAGGACCAGCGTCACGATGCCCAGCGGTGCGTTGGCGAGGAAGATCGCCCGCCAGCCGGGGCCGGCGATCAACGCGCCGCCCAGGGACGGTCCGAGCGCGGTGCCGATCGCGGACATCGTGCCGAGCAATCCCATGGCGCTGCCGGTCCGCGCCTTGGGCACCGTCTCGCCCACGAACGCCATGGTCAGCGCCATCATCACGGCCGCGCCGAGGCCCTGCGCCGCCCGGGCGGCGACCAGCAGCCACAACGAGGGCGCCAGGCCGCACAGGACCGAGGCCACCGTGAACAGCAGGATTCCGGACAGGAGCAGCCGGCGCCGACCGATGATGTCACCGAGCCGCCCCACGCCGACGATCACGGTGGTGATCGCCAGGAGGTAGGCCAGGACGATCCACTGGACCGCCTGGAAGGACGCGTCGAACGTGGTGGCCAGGGTCGGCAGGGCGACGTTGGCAACGCTGGTGCCGAGCGAGGACAACAGCATGGACAACGACAACCCGGCCAACGCCCACCGCACCGCGGGTGTGCGCTCCGCGCTGCCTGCTGCCGCCTCGTCCGGTTCCGCGCTGATCGTTTTCACGTGAACTCCGTTTTCCCGGCGGTCCCGAACCCGGCACTCGGGTAACCCGGCCGGGTTCGTCGTATGCGGCCCGCGCGTGCGGCGCCGAGCCGAGGGTTCCGCGTCCGGCTCGGTCAGTGCACCGGACGCAGCCCCGTGAAGACCGCGCTCATGGACAGGACGAAGGCGTCCGGGCGTCGAAAGATGCCCTCCGGCGCCTCGGGGTCGAGCAGTACTTCGAGCGTCGTGCGGTCCACCGGGTCCAGGGACTCGCCCACCGACTCGCGGATCTCGTCCAGGTGGGCGTGCAGGAAGATGCGGGCCGTGTCGTCCAGGGGTGCGGGCAGGTCGAGGAGGGTACCGAAGGCGCCGACGTCGCCCAGTCCGGCGCGGCGCAGCATCGCGAGTCAGTCCTCCACCACGGCGGTGGTGCCGGGCAGTTCGCCGCGCATGAACTCGAACGACTGGTCCCGGGCCGCGTCCAGCCGGGTCTGCAGGCCGGGTCGACCGATCCCGATGTCGCGGGGGAGGTAGCGCATCGGCAGGCCGCCCTCCGCCACGGCGAGCAGGCCGCCGGGCCGCAGCACACCGGCGAGCCGGTTCAACGCTCCCTGCTGATCGCCGAGATGGTGCAGCGCCATACCGCTCCAGATCACGTCCGAGGTACCGAGTGGGCTTTCCCCGGGCCGGTCCGCGTCGATCGGGCCCGCCGCGAGATCGGCACACCGCACGGTCACCCGGTCGCCGAGGCCGAGTCGCCCGGCACGCGCGAGAACGCCGTCCAACAGCGCGGGCGTTCCGTCCACGGCGACCACCTCGGCGTCCGCGAACGTCTCGGCGAGAACACAGGTCATCACGCCGGGTCCGCTGCCGATGTCCAGGATGCGCCGCACCTCGCGGGTGGGGCCGAGCAGCTTCCGCAGCCGAACCGCCGTCCGGCGCAGGACCGGGAGTTGCAGGTCGCCGACCCGCTCCAGGAAGGTGGCCATCGACTCCCGGTCGATGTCGGTGCGGTGGTATCCGTATCCGTTGCACTGTGTGGGCTCATGGCGAGCAGTGTGTCCACAGCTCGCAACCGCGGCAAGGCTTGTTGCCAATTCCGGGACGGCGCGGTGGAATGCCCCCATGGACACCGCACCGGCCCACCAAACGGTCCTGGACGAGGTCGCCCCGCGGCTCAGGCGGCTTCGCGCCCGACGCGGCCTCACCCTGGCCGCACTCTCCGAGGCGACCGGCATCTCCAAGAGCACCCTGTCCCGGCTGGAGTCCGGACAACGCCGCCCCAGCCTGGAACTGCTGCTGCCGCTGGCCGGCGCCTACCACGTGCCGCTGGACGAGTTGGTCGGCGCTCCCGAGGTGGGCGACCCCCGGGTGCGGCTGACCCCGCGCCCGCTTGCGAGCGGTGGCACGTCGGTGTCCCTGACCCGGACTCCCGGCCCCCTCCAGGCGTTCAAGATGATCATCGCCGACCGGGGCACCGAGCCGAACCTGCGTACCCACGAGGGCTACGAGTGGCTGTACGTGCTGAATGGCCGGCTGCGCCTGGTGCTGGCCGACCACGATCTGGTCCTCGGCCCGGGCGAGGCCGCCGAGTGGGACACCCGGCTGCCGCACTGGTTCGGCAGCGCGGACGGACACCCGGTCGAGATCCTCAGCCTCTTCGGCAGACAGGGCGAGCGCATGCACGTCCGCGCCAAACCCCACGCCTGACGACACGTCGGCGGCGCGGCTCGGGTGGTCGTGCCGCCTGCGAGACCGGCTCGGGCCGTCGTGAAGCCGGCGGGATTCGGGCGGTTGCGGTGCCGGCGGGATTCGAACCCGCGGAAGAGGGCGGGCAGGCCCGCCCATACCCCCCTCAGTCGACGTGGCGGGAACCTCCGCCACGTCGATCGCAATGGGCCGCTCTGCCACGGCACCTCAACCTGCGGAACCGCGCGATCCCGCTGCGGTGAGCGTAGTTTCCGCAGCACGCGGGAGCCACCCGATTGTGCCGCGGCGAACCCCCGCGCTCCGCGCCGCGCGGGCCCGGGGCGCGCCGGGCTCGGGCGCGCCCGAGCCGTGCGACCGGATCCGGCTCAGTCGCGCGGCGCCAGGAAGCCGTCGAGCACGCGTCGCACCTTGGCTCCGGCCTCACCGTCGCCGAACCGCAGGGCGATGTTGGCCGCGGTGAACACCGCGTCGAGTTGAAACGCGACCAGGTCGGCGTCCGCTTCGGCGATCTCGCCCGCGTCGACGGCGTACCGCAGTTCGCCGGCGATCAGCGCGAGCCAGTCCGCGTGGTGGCGCAGCAGCGCGTCGCGGACCGGCCCCGGTCGGCTGTCGAAGTCGGCCAGGTTGGCCGCCCAGAAACAACCGCCCGCGAACAACGGCGTCTCGGCGTAGGTGATCCAGCGCTCGGCCAGCGCGCGCAATCGGGCGACGCCGCGCGGTGCGGCGCGGGAGGGCCGGACGACCTCGTCGAGGAACGCCTCGCCCGCCGAGGCGACGACAGCCAGTTGCAGCTTCTCCTTCGTGCCGAAGAGGGTCGCGATGCCGCTCTTGCTCAGCCCGAGATCGCCGGCCAGGCGGCCGATGCTGAGCCCGCCCAGCCCCTCCAGCGACGCCACGTCGACGGCGTGTCGGGCGATCTCCCGGCGGGCCCGGGCGCCGCGCAGCAGGCGCTGATCGGAGATTTCCGCTTCGACTCGGTCGTCGGCACTCGGGGTCGGGTCGGCGAGTGCCGACCGCTGCTCTGGCTCGCTCATGGCTCCATCCTGCCACGCAGTTGCAGAATCCATACGAACGATCGTACGTTTACTTTCGTGAGCTCTTCAACGAACGTCCTCACCGAGGAATCCGACCCGTTCTGCCTGTCTCCGACGGCCGCCGCACACCTGCTCGCCGACGCGCCCTGGCGTCGCTTCGCCTCGATCGGCGACAGCCTCTCCGCGGGAACCGGCGCGCCCAGCCCCGGCTATGGCGACCTGGGCTGGGCCGATCGGGTCGCGGACATCCTGCGCCGGGGCCGGCCGAACCTGGCCTACCTGAACACCGCCAAGATCGGCGCGACTACCGCCCGGACCCTGGCCGACCAGACCGACCGGATGCTCGCGTTCGGCCCAGACCTGCTGCACCTGCCCTGCGCGGCCAACGACCTGTTCCACCCGGTGCCCGACTTCACGATCATCGAGCGGTCGCTGCGCCGGCTGTACGAGATCGCCGCCGGCACCGGCGCCCGCCTGACCACCTTCACCCTCGGACGGGCCTTCGTCGTACCGAACTTCCCGGACTGGCCGGACCGCGTGCGCACGGTCAACGCGATCACCCGCGAACTGGCCCGCGAGCACGACGCCGTGCTCGTCGACACCTGGGACCACCCGATCAACGACCGACCGAACCTGCTGAGCCCGGACGGGGTGCACTTCTCCACCTCGGGTCAGGCCGTACTGGCCGCCGAGATGGTCAAGGCACTCGCGGCCACGCTGAACGGAACCCGCGGATGACCCACGTCGACGAACCCGTACGCGCCGAACCCGCCGCGCCGCCGAGCCCGCCCGGCACCCCGTGGGGCGCCGTGTCGATCGTGCTCATCGGCGCGTTCATGGCCACCCTCGACGCGTTCATCGTGATCGTCGCCGGGCCCGCGATCCAGGCCGATCTCGGCACGTCCGCCGGTGAGTTGCAGTGGATCCTGGCGGGCTACCAACTCACCTACGCGGTGTTCCTGATCACCGGCGGCCGACTCGGCGACCTGATCGGCCGCAAGCGGGCGTTCGTCGCCGGCATGGCGCTGTTCACGCTCGCCTCGGTCGCGTGCGCGCTCGCGCCGACCGCGGGCATCCTGATCGCGGCCCGGCTCGGCGAGGGTCTGGGCGCCGCGCTGATGCTCCCACAGGTGTACGCCGTGCTCACCGTGCTCGTCCCCGACCGGGACCGGCATCGCGCCTTCGGCGTGGTGGGCGTGGTGATCGGACTCGCCACCATCGGCGGTCAACTCGTCGGCGGCCTGCTGATCGGCGCCGACCTGTTCGGCTCCGGTTGGCGGCCGGTGTTCTGGATCAACGTCCCGATCGGCCTGGCCACCATCGCACTCGCGGCCAAGTACGTCCCGGAGTCCCGGGCCGTGATCGCGCGCCGACTCGACCTCCCGGGCGCCGTCGTCCTGAGCGCCGCCCTGTTCCTGACGGCCTTTCCGCTCATCCAGGGCCGGCAGGCGGGTTGGCCCCGATGGACCTGGCTCTGCCTGTTCGCGAGCGCCCTGGGCTTCGCCCTGTTCCTGTGGATCGAGCACCGCGTCGAACGGCGCGGCGGCGACCCCCTCGTGCGGACCTCGCTCTTTCGCAGCCGATCTTTCTCCGTCGGCATCGTCCTGGTGCTGACCGCCTATGTGGTGCTGACCTCCTACTACCTCGTGCTGTCCATCGCCCTCCAGGACGGACTGGGCATGTCGGCACTCGGTGCGGGATCGGTGTACGCGCCGGCGGCGGTGACCTTCTTCGTCTTCAGCCTGATCGCGAGCCGACTCGTGCCGGTGTACGGCCGCCGCGTGTTGGAGATCGGCGCGGTCGTGCTCACCCTCGGCTACGCGGCCACCGCGATCGTGCTGACCTGTGGCCTTCCGTTCA
Source organism: Embleya sp. NPDC005575 (assembly GCF_040605455.1). Classification (NCBI taxonomy): domain Bacteria; kingdom Bacillati; phylum Actinomycetota; class Actinomycetes; order Kitasatosporales; family Streptomycetaceae; genus Embleya; species Embleya sp. NPDC005575. The sequence goes on from NZ_JBEXCV010000098.1 coordinate 23,858, forward strand.
CGCCGGGTGTGGTGATCCCGACCCTGATGCTGCAGAGCGCGGGCGGCGGACTGCTGATCACCCCGTCGCTGAACGTGGTGCTGGGCCGCATCGACCCCGACGACGCGGGGGTCGCCTCCGGGGTGTTGTCCACCGCCCAGCAGATCGGCGGCGCGCTCGGCGTGGCCGTCATCGGCGTGGTCTTCTTCGGCTCCTTCGACCCGACCGCCGGCGACCGGGGCGCCGCCGCGGCCCATGCGTTGGCGATGTCCTCGATCTTCACGTGCGGCGTCGCGGTCGGGGCCACGATCCTGGTCCGTCTGCTCCCCGGGCGCCCGCCCGGCGCCGACGAGGGCCCCGGATAGCCGTCGCGCCGTGGATCGGGGCCGCCCGGGAGGATCCGGCGCGGCCCCGAAAGCAGCACTCAGTGGCTCGGCAGCACGCACACCGAGTCGAGGCCGAGCACGTGGTTGAGCCGACCGAAGGCCAGCCAGGACCCGATCGCCATGCTCAGCTCGACGATCTCGGCCTGGGTGTAGTGCGCGGTCATCCGGGCCCAGAACTCGTCGTCCAGGTTGTGGTGGTCCACCGCGTACCGCTCGGCGTATTCGGCGGCCAGTCGGGTGCGATCGTCGAAGATCTCGGTGGTGCGCCACTCGGTGACCGCGACGTCGAACCCGTCCTCGACCTTCTCCCCGTCCCGTTCGGTGCGCCAGTCCAGACAAAAGATGCACCCGTTGATCTGTGCGATCCGAAGTCGCGCGGCCTCGAACTCGCGCAGTCCCAGGTTGGAGGCGTCGTAGACCTTCATCGAGAAGGTGGAGGCCGCGATCCCGATCTCCGGCACCATCTCCGCCCATACGTAGGCGATCGGGTCCTTGTTCTCGGGAATGTCGATGTGCATGGTTACTTCCTTCCGAGCTTGCCGACTGCGGGACGGAGCGGAATGTCGAGCGCGTCGTAGAGCCCGGGTTCGGCGGCGACCAGCCAGTCGATCGCGCCGACGAGTCGGCCGACCGCGGTGGCGTTGCCGCCCGCGGACCGGTTCGCGCCCTCGTCGGTGGCCTCGACCGTGACCTCGATGCGCGGGCGTCCCTCGATGATCACCCGGTGGGCCCCGTCGCCGTTGGGCGGCACGGGCCAGTCCGGCGCGCAGGAGGGGTGGATACGGGTCACGTGCTCGATGACGATCCGAGGCTCGCCCCCGACGATGCCCTGCACCTCGAACCGCACCGCGCCCTGGGTGCCGGCCTCGAACTCGCCCATCGTCGTGGTACGCACCGTGCTCTCCAGCGGGCGGCGGTCCATCGTCTCCCGGATCTCGTCCAGTTCGACGCCCAACGCCCGTGCCATCAACCGGATTTGCCCGCCCCACACCATGGTCGGCATCTCCGGCCACAACATCGGCGCCCCGTAGTCCATCGGCTGCCCCATGCCGACCAGGTTACGGACCGAGTCCTCCTGGTCGTAGGTGGAGTAGTCGAAGATCTCCTGGCAGCGGATCGCGTCCACGGTCGTGCCCAGCCCGCTGATCAGCAGCGGCAGCACGTCGTTGCCCCAGCCCGGGTCCACGCCGGAGACGAACAGCGACCCGCCGCCGGCCTCGATGGCGGCAAGTACCGGCTCGCGCAGCTCCGTTGGGGCGTTGCGCTGGTCGTAGAGCGCGTACAGGGCGGGAGTGACCACCACGGCGCCGGCCCGGATCGCCCGGACGATGTCGGCGAGCGCCTCGTCGGGACGGATGTCGCCGGATGCCGCGTACACCACCGCGCCGGGCCCGGCGGCCAGCACCGCGTCGATGTCGTTCTCGGCCGCAACCCCCAACTCGTGGTTCAGCCCGGCGAGTTCGCCCGCATCGCGGCCGACCTTGTCGGGATTGTGCACCAACACCGCCGCGAGCTTCAGCGCCGGATGCGCCTCGACGGCGCGGATGGCCGCACGGCCGACGTTCCCGGTACCCCAGACAACCGTGGAAATCATGCGCTGGAGGGTAGCGAGGGCCCTCGACGGTTCATAGGGCCACGAGCGGAAAAGATGACCGGTTGGCCGAACCCGCGTCCCGGGCGGCACGCCGAGACCCCGCCGGGCCGGGACGGGGCTCGCCTTGCGTCCGATCGCCGGCGGAAGGACTCGACGCGCTTTGCCGGATGCCTCACCGTTCGCCCAGGACCATCCAGGTGTCGGTGGCGGTGACCGGTTCGAAGCCCACCCGCGCGTAGACCGCGTGCGCGTCCGCCGTGGCCAGCATCAGGCGCCGCAGCCCGGTGGGGGCAAAGTGGTCCCGGATGTGCGCGGCCAGCGCGGTGCCCAACCCCTTGCCGCGGACGGCGGGAGCGATGTAGACGTCACACAGCCAGCCGAACGTGGCCCCGTCGGTGACCACGCGGGCATATCCGACCTGGGCCCCGGAGGCCGTGTCGTACACCCCGAAGTTGAGTGACCCGGCGATCGCCGCGTCCAGCTTCTCCCGCGGCCGACCCAGCGCCCAATAGGCGTCGAGCGACAACCAGCGGTGTATCAGCGCGGCATCGAGCCGGCTCGGATCGGTCGAGATCTCGTAGCCGTCCGGCAGGTGAAGGTCCATCCCCGGATCCAATCAGCCCGCTCCCGCGACCCACCACCGGTTATCCGCACGCCGCTCAATGCGCGGGCACCAGGGCCGCCGCGTGGGCCCGCAGGGTGGGGAAGCCGTCGCGCCCGGGGGTGACCAGGCGCAGCCGGAGCAGGTGGCCTCGGCCCGGTCCGGGGGTGTCGCGTTGCAAGGTGCCGGTCACGCAGTCGAAGGTGGCCGCGTCGGTGTGCCGCACGAAGAAGGCGGGGCCGGCGATCCCGGCGAGCAATTCGATGGCATCGGCCAACAGGCGGGGGCTGCGGGGTCGGACGTGCTCGACGTCGACGGCATAGACACCGTCCGGGAGCACGGTGGCGCCGCGCAGGCGCCAGGGCGAGCCGGGGAGGTCGCAGGCGACCCGCAGCCTGGGCAGCAGATCGGCCGCGGGGTCCGTCGCCGCCCAGCCCTGCCGGGTCGTCTGCTCGGCCAGCTCGTGCAGTGCGTCCCCGGGCGCCTCTTCACCCGACACGCCGAAGAAATCGTCCATGATAGTCACTGTAAGTCGAAGAGCCGTAACCGGCTTCTCCGCCCGACCGAATGCGCGCCGCCGGAGCCGGGGCTCAGAACAGTCGAGCGGACCGGGTGCTCTCGGATTCCTCCAGTTCGAGCAGTCGCCGCTTGCGCGCGAGCCCGCCGGCAAAGCCGGTCAGCTTCCCGTCGCTGCCGACGACACGATGACAGGCCACGATGATCGAGATCGGGTTGTGCCCGACCGCCTGCCCCACCGACTGGGCCAACGCCTTGTTCCCCAACCGCTCGGCGAGCGCGCCGTAGGTGGTGGTCTCGCCGAACGGAATCTCCCGGAGCATCGCCCAGACCCGCTCCTGGAACGGATCGCCGTGCGTGGCCGTGGGCAGGTCGAACGAGGTCCGGTCGCCGTCGAGGTATTCGGCCAACTGGGTCGCCGCCGCCGCGAGTAGCGGGTCCCCACGATGGTCGACCCGCCGACCGAGGCTCTCCTCGGAAGGCATGTACCAGTGCTGCGGGAAGTAGAGACCCACGATGGCATCCTGCGACGCCACCACGATGAGTCCCCCGAGCGCGGTGTCCACGATCGCGTGCCGTGTGTTCATGATGCCGATCTCCCCTGTCGTGGTGTACGTCCCCATCCTTCATCCTCTCCGTCCGGCGGACGCGCGGGGTCCGCAGAAGGTGAGATCCGACTTCGCCCCGGTGTGATTTGCCGAAGCGGCACGGAAGTTTGTGGTCGCCGACGGATCGCCACATGATCGTGGTCCGTACCGAGACCTGGGAGTTCGCATGACCCGACCCGCCCGAACCGCGGACCTCACCCATCGCCTGGTTCCCTCCCCGGCCGGCCGCATCCACCTGGTGGAGCAGGGCGCCGGTCCGTTGGTCCTGCTCGTGCACGGGTTCCCCGATTCGTGGTACGGCTGGCGCCGGCAGCTGGCCGACCTGGCGGCGGCCGGCCATCGTGCGGTCGCCATCGACGTCCGGGGTTACGGCCGCTCGTCCAAACCGCAGGACATCGCCGCGTACCGGATGTCGGAGTTGATCGAGGACAACGTCGCCGTCGTCGAGGCGCTGGGCGAGCGCTCGGCGGTGATCGTCGGGCACGACTGGGGCTCGACCATCGCCGCCCAGTCCGCTTTGGTCCGGCCGGATGTCTTTCGCGCGGTCGGGCTGCTGAGCGTGCCGTACACCCCGCCCGGCGGACCGAAGCCCAGTGATGTGTTCGCGGCGATGGGCGGCGAAGAGGAGTTCTATGTCCGGTACTTCCAGGAACCCGGCCGCGCCGAGGCGGAGATCGAGCCGGACGTACGGGGTTGGCTTGCCGGCTTCTACGCGGCGCTCTCCGCCGACACCATGCCCGCCGCCGACGCGCCCGATCCGCACTTCGTCGGCCGCGGCGGCAGGCTCCGCGACCGATTCCCCGCAGGTCGCCTGCCCGGGTGGCTCGATGAGGACGATCTCGACTTCTACGCCGGTGAGTTCGAGCGGACCGGAATGAGCGGGGCGCTCAACCGCTACCGGAACATGGACCGGGACTGGGCGGATCTGGCCGCGTACGCCGGCGCGCCGATCACCCAGCCCTCGCTGTTCCTCGGCGGCGCTCTGGACGCCTCCACCATGTGGCTGTCCGACGCGATCGACGCCTTCCCCACCACACTGCCCGGCCTGGTCTCCTCCCATGTCCTCGCGGGTTGCGGCCACTGGCTCCACCACGAGCGTCCCAGCGAGGTCGACCGGCTTCTGATCGACTGGTTGGCCGCCCTACCACGCTGAGAACTCCAGCCCGTTCGAACGAAGTTGCCGCCCGAGAGATCCGCCGGAGGACTTGGGCTCGGACGATGAACGAGGTGCGGTGTACGCAGTGTGGCGTGGGGGCCTGGAGCAGGGCTTCGTCGAGGACTCCGGGGCGGGCTCGCGGGGCTGCGCACGCCGGCTCACCGTACGTCTGCAACGAGGCATCCTGGGTGGCGCCAAGCGGTTGGGGCGGCCGTACCGACGCATAGCCGCCCACCGTTGCCCGAGCTGCGGACACCTGGAGTTGTTCGCGATCGACGGTTGAGGAGTCCCGGCCGGGGTCCGGAAACACCGGCCGACCGGGAGGCACCCCGGCCCGCGTCCCGGGTGGCGAGGTTCTGCGGTCCTCGTCGCCGCGATCGTGGTGGGGCGCAGCGGGTATGAGCCTGGTGGATCCCCCCGTCGAGGTGAGTGCCGTGTCGTCCACATACAGCGAAGTCGATCTCGGGGTCCTGGTCGGTCACGACGGTTCGCCCGCCGCCGACCGCGCGCTGGATTGGGCGGCGCAGGACGCCGTCGCCCGGCGCGTAACCCTGTACGTGGTCACCGCCGTGCCCGTCGGCGGGCTCGGCCACCGGCATCGGGTCGAACTGCGCGAGCGGGCGCACGCGCTGATCGACGCGGCCTGCGCACGCGTGCGCGCGCGCTTCGCCGATGCGGTCGTGGAGGGGTCGGTTCGGGTGGGCGACCCCGCCGAGTCACTGCTGGAGGCGAGTGCCCGCGCCGACACCATGGTGATGGGCAGTCGCGGTCACGGCGGTTTCACCGGCCTGTTGCTGGGATCGGTGTCGCTGCGGGTGTGCGCGCACTCGTCGTGCCCGGTCGTGGTGGTACGCGCCGACGCGGCCGAGGACGCGAGCGGCGTGGTGGTGGGCATCGCCGGTCCCGAGGACGGGCCGGCGGCCGAGTTCGCGGCGGACCGGGCGCGGCGGCTCGGCGGACTGCGCGCCGTGCACTCGTGGGCGCTCCCGGTGACCGGCCTGGCTCCCAGTTTGATGTTGCCGTCGATGTTCGATGTCGACGCGATCGCTGCGGAGCGTGGCCGGATGCTGGAGCGGATGCTCGGTCCGATCCGGATCCGTGACCCCGAACTGCCGGTGGAAGCCCTGGTGATGAACGGAACAGCCGGGCGCGACCTGATCTGCGCGTCCACCGGCAGTGCCCTCGTGACCGTCGCCACCCACCGCCGGAGCGGTCCCCTGCCGATGCGACTGGGCCCGACCACACACGCGGTCCTGCATCATGCGCGCTGCCCGGTGGCTGTGGTCCCGGTGCAGTGAACACGGCTCCCGGCGACGCGGCGACGCGGCTCCCGGAGACCGGACCGACGCGCCGCCACCGAACCGACGGGCCGCGAGATCGCCGCGACGCGTGGTCGGGCTAACGCGCCGCGTAGACGTTCTCGGCGAAGGCGGCGATCTGTTCCTCCGACAGGTGTCGCGCCACGTCCGCCTCGCTGATCATGCCGACCAGGCGCTTGCGCGCTATCACCGGCAGTCGGCGGATCTGGTGCACCTGCATCTCGCTCAATACCTCGGCGATGTCGGCGTCCGCGTCGATCCAGCGCGGCGTACCCTCGCACAGTTCGCCGGCCGTGACCTGGGCCGGATCGTGGCCGACGGCAACGCACTTCGTGACGATGTCGCGGTCGGTGATGATCCCGCACAGCCGCTCGTTCGCGTCGCTGACCGGGAGCGAACCCACGTCGAGCCGGCGCATCAGCTGCGCGGCCTGATCCAGCGTCTCGGTCTGCGGAATCCACTGCGCACCCTCGTGCATGATGTCCTTGGCCATGGTCATGGTGGTACCTCTCGCCATGCCTGCCGACGGCAGCACACCGACCGCAGGGCTCGGGACCGCGCCGCGGACGTCGCAACGCGGTCCTTCCATCCTCTCCGCCCCACTCCCTGTCGGCCACCCGGGTGAACGGCCGCCACCCACCCACCCCACCAGGCGCGGAGCCGGCGTCGACGGCAGATGTGCCGGGCGGCGGGCTGAAGGGCTCGCGGGCGGGGTCTGTTGCCGGCGGCGTCGGTGCTCCGGGCGGGTTCAGCCCGCCGCCGGGGCCGACGCATCGGCGGCGAGTCGGCGCTCGACGAGGCGACCGAGCAGGCCGTGGCGCGGCGACAGGAGCAGCGAGAGGACGAACCCGGCTGCGGCCACCAGCGCGATGGTCGCCCCGGCGGCGACGTCGTAGTGCCGGGAGATCTCCAGTCCGGTCGACGCGCTGCCGATACCGAGTGCGCCGGCCAGCGCGGTGGTGCGGGCGAGCGAGTCGGTCCACAGCCGGGCCGCGGCGGCCGGCGCCACCAGCAGCGCCAGCGTGAGCATGATGCCCACCGCCGGGGTCAACACCACGATCACGGCCTGAACGATCAGCAGGAGCAACAGGTCCAGCGCGGTCACCGGATGCCCGGCGGCTCGCATGCCCTCGTGGTCGAAGGCGGCGAAGGTGAGTTCCTTGGCGCACAGGCCGAGGACGAGCAGGATCAGCACCCCCGTGCCGGCCGTGACCACGAGGTCGCGGGTGTCGATGGTGACGATGGAACCGACCAGGAAGGCGGAGAGCTTGCGGTCTCCGGCGGGTCCGGCGGCGACCAGCGCGGCGCCCAGGGCGAAGCCGGCGGCCAGGATCACCCCGGTCGCACCGGAGGCGGTCCGACCCGGGCGTCGGGTCAGCCCGATGATGGCCGGCGACAACAGCACGCCCACCGAGGCACCGCCGAGGTAGATGTCCACGCCCAGGATCGAGGCGAGCACCACGCCGGGGAAGCCGGCATGGGTCATCGCCATGGCATGGAAGGCAAGCTTGCGCAGCACCACCTGGACACCGACGACGCCGGCGAGCAGACCGACCATGACGGCCTCGGCGTAGGAGCGGTGGGTGTACGTGTCGAACCAGGTCATCGGGGGCTCCCGGTCGGCCGGGGAACCACCGGCGGGGCGGGGATTCGCACGGCCGCCGCGTGGGCGGACGCGCGCAGGCCGCGCCGGCGGGCGATGCCGGCCGCGCCCAGGGCGAGCAGGTATGCCGCGACCAGGGTGAGCACGACGGTCGGCCCGGTGGGCAGTGCCAGGTCGTGGTCGATGGAGGCGGTGTAGCCGATGGTCAGGCCGAGGTATCCGCACAGCACGGCCGAGCCGACGCCGATCGCGATGATCGGGCCGAGTCGATCCCCCAGGGTGCCGCCGATGGTCGCCGGGACCACCAGCAGCGCCAGGACCAGCGCGGTGCCGATGGTGCGGACCGCGGCGACCACGGTCAGCGCGATCACCAGGTTCAGCGTCAGGTCCAGCGCGCCGACTCGATGGCCGGCCGCGCGGGCGGCTTCGACGTCGAAGCTGCGCAAAAACAATTCCCGGCCCAGCGCGGCGAAGACGGCCAGGCACAGCACGGCAAGCACCGCGGTCTCGATGATCTGCGTGCGGGAGGTGTAGAGGATCCCACCGAACAGGAAGGTCTGGAAGTCGGCGGTGTAGGAATGACTGCGCGAGACCACGATCACGCCGATCGAGAACATCGCGGTCAGCACGATCGCCAACGCGGCGTCGTCGCTGGTGCGCCGGTTGCGGGTGAGCAGGGTCAACACGCCGGCGGTGAGGCCGGCCGCGATCAGCGCGCCCTCGAAGACGCCGTCCGCGCCCTGGAGGGCGAAGCCGATCGCGACGCCCGGGAATACCGTGTGGGTGAGCGCGTCGGCGACGAACTCCAGTCGGCGCAGCGCGACGAACGCGCCGACGGTGCCGCACAGGACGCCCAGGATGGTCAGTTCGATCAGGGCCCGGGTCAGGTAGGGGACCCTGAAGGGCTCCATGAGCACAGTGGTGTCCACGGTCGGCCTCAGCCCGGGGTGACGACGAGTCGACCGCCGTCGAGTTCGAGAACCTGCCCGCCGTAGCAGGCGCGCAGCAGTTCCGGGGTGAGCGCGGACTCGGTGTCGGCGAAGGCGAATTGCCGACGGTTGACCAGACAGGTCTGCTCGCACAGGCGTTGGGCCACGGCGAGGTCGTGGGTGCTGACCAGGACCGCGGTACCGGTGTCCTTGGCACGGACCAGCGCGTCGATCAGCGCCTCCTGGCTCACCGCGTCGACGCCGTTGAACGGCTCGTCCAGGACCAGGATCGGCGGTTGCGCGGACAGCGCGCGGGCCAGCAGTACGCGCTGGCGTTGGCCGCCGGACAGTGCGCCGAAGCGCGCGTTCGCCCGGTCGGCAAGGCCGACCATGGCCAGCGCCTCGTCGGCGGCGGCCCGATCCCGGCGGCCGGGGCGGCGCAGTCGGCCGATCAGGCGGTAGCGGCCCATCAGCACCACCTGCCGTGCGGTGACCGGGAATTCCGGGTCCAGGTTCGCCGCCTGCGGTACGTAGCCGACGAACGCGCGGGCCGCGGCCGGGCGGCGGCCCGCCACGGTGACCGCTCCGGCAACCACGGGAACCAGTCCAAGGACGGCCTTGATCAGCGTGGACTTGCCGCCGCCGTTGGGGCCGACCAGGGCCACCGCCTGCCCGGCCGGGACGCGTCCGTCGACCCCGATCAGGGCCGGGGTGCGGTCGTAGGCCATGGTCGCCTCGGTGAAACGGACCGGATCCGGTGCGGTCTCGATGCGGTCGGTCATCGCTCAGCTCCGCAGCGCGGCGACGATGGTGTCGGTGTTGTGCGCCTCGGAGTCGAGGTAGCCGGCACCCGCGGAGCCGGGGGCGCCGAGCGAGTCGGCGTACAGCGCGTCGTCGCCGTCGACGACCTTGATGCCCGCTTCCCGGGCGATGGTCGCGGCGGTCTTGGGCGGCAACGCGCTTTCGGCGAACACCGCCTTGGTGCCGGTGGCCTTGATCCTGGCCACGACGTCCTCGATCCGGCTGCCGGAGAGTTCGGCCTGGTCGTCGAAGCTCGGGATGATCGAGCCGACGAATTCCAGCCGGTAGCGGTCGACGTAGTAACCCAGCGCGTCGTGGTTGGTGACCAGTTTGCGGTTCGCCGCCGGGATGGTGTCCAGCTTGGCCCGGTTGTCGGCATCGAGCGCGTCGAGCTTGGCGCCGTAGCCGGCAAGGTTGTTCTCGTAGACCTTCGCGTTGGCCCCGTCGGCGGCGCTCAACGCCTTGGCGATATTGGTCACCATCACCTTGGCGTTGAGCGGGTTGTGCCAGATGTGCGGGTCGTTCTCCCCGTGCTCGTGTTCCCCATGCTCGCCGTGCTCGCCGCGCTCCTCGTGCTCGCCCTTGCGCAACTGCACCCCGAGTCGGCGACCTGCGTCGTGGTCGCCACCACCTTGATCCGGGGTCCGGAGCCGGCGCCCGGCGAACCGCCGCCCGCCACCGGCGCGGCGGGCCCGACCTGGTTCTTGTCCTTGGTGCCCTTGCCGTCGTCGGTGTCCGTGTCGTCGGAACCGCACGCGGTCAGGGTTGCGGCGGTCAGGGCGGTGGCGGCGACGGCGAAGACCGCGCGGGTCGATATGCGCATGAGAACTCTCTCCAGGCAGGGGTGTGTCGACGCATCGATCGGCGGATGCCGCCTCGATCGTTCGATAATGAAAACCATAATCACCTAGCCGAAAGCTGTCCAGGGCGGGGCCGATGCCCGGGCGCGCGCCGGGCATCGGCTCCGACGTGGGTCGGATCCGCGATCGGACCGGGTCGGGCGTGGCACCGTGGACGGCTTCGATCCGGCGCCCACGTCGAGGGATCGCTCGCACGGGTCGCCCATGCGCTCCGGTGGGAACGGATCGAGGGCGAGTTCCTCGTCGGTGACCAGGCGGCCGTGCGGGATCTCCGACGGTTGCTCGCGGTCGGCGCGGAGGCGACGAATCCGGGTCGTCGGCGGTCGCCGTGGATGGGGTGCCGGTCCGGCGCCGCCGCGACCCCGCGGATCGCGGGCATGCGGTCCCGGTCCCGCTGAAGAGCGTCGCGAGCCGGGGTCCGCCGGACTCGATCGCCACATTGGCGCGCCGGCCGTTGTCATGGTGACCGGGAGCAGGAAAACGCCGACGGCCGGAAACACCGGTGTCCCCCGGCGTGGGTGAGCCGGGAGACACCGGTGTGGGGTGAGCGCTTGGACTGCGTGGATCGTGCGGGCGCTATGACCTCGGCGCCGCGGACGGAGGCTGCGGGCCGATCCGCCGATCGGCGCCGGGGGAGCCGACCGCGGTCGGATCGGCGTCGAGGGTGGTCGCGTCGCGGGTGGCCGCGTCAGGCATGCTCGCGTCGCGGGTGGCCGCGTCGGCGGCGACCTTGCCCGAACCGGCAACGGGCGATGGGGTGTCCGAGGTCGCGGCGGTGCCGGCGGTCGCGGCGGTGCCGGCGGTCGCGGCGGAGCGGGCGGCTTCGGCGCGCACGAGGGCACTCAGGAGCAGATAGGTGTCAAGGGGCATGGCGGGATCTCCCGGGTTCGCGGGGCTGAGGAATGAACGCGGACACGCCGGTCCGGCCACACGCCCGGTGCGGCGGCGGCCCGACGTCGGCGATCGCTCAGCAGCGCAGGACGACGGTCCGCGAAGGGATCGGTCCGGAATGCCCGTGGCCGTACGGGCGCGGATCTCGCCGACCTCGGCCGAGGCAGCGAGCCGGGACCCGACGGTGTCCACGAGGGCGGAGGCCGATGCGGTGGTGGAGTGGTGCCGCGGCCGAGCGGCGGCCGGCGTGCGTGCCGGGCCGACGGCGGGTCCGTGCCGGCCACCGGGTTCGCCGGCG
>NZ_JBEXCV010000099.1:0-35344 GCF_040605455.1 Embleya sp. NPDC005575
CCCGCCGCGCCCGCGCCGCCGTCCGAGGCGCCGCACCCGGGGCCGCCGGAGGCGCCGCCGATGCGCGCGTCGATCCCGACCCGGATCCGGATCCCGGAGTTGGGCATCTCGGCTCCGCTGGCCCGGGTCGGCCTGGACCGGGCGGGCGGCATCGAAGTGCCCGCGAAGGGGGATCGCAACCTCGCCGGCTGGTACCAGGGCGGCGTGACGCCCGGCCAGAAGGGCACCGCCTCGATCGTCGGCCACGTGGACACCGCCGCCGGTCCCGCGGTCTTCTATCCGCTGGGCGCGCTGCCGCGCGGCTCCCGGATCGAGATCGACCGCGAGGACGGCACCGTCGCGGCCTTCGTGGTGGACGGGGTCGAGGAGTTCAGCCGGGACGACTTCCCCGCCGCCCGCGTGTTCGCCGACGCACCCCGGCCGGAGTTGCGCCTGCTCACCTGTGGCGGCGCCTACAGCAAGAAGACCCACTATTCCGGCAACGTCGTGGTTTTCACCCACCTCGTCCTGTAGCCCTCCGCATCCCTGCGGGCGGGCCCTCTTCCCGGCGGAGACGGCTCACCCGAGTTCCCACTGCGGCGGATGAGGTGCGTTCTCTTGGTTTCGACGTGCGGGGTGGCGAAGCCTCCGCGGCGGACGGTGTCGCTAGCCGATGCGGCGTCGGGCTCGGAGAACGACGGCGACGACGGCGTCGGAGATTTCCTCGCCCACACCCACACGGACTTCCGCGACGGTTCCGGACCGGTCGGCACACAACTCCGTCTCGAACATCTCGCTCTCCAGCTTGACAAGAACGTCGCCGTTCACCACGGTCTGCCCGGGCGCCGCTACCTCGGTGACACGGGCCGGCAGGAGAGGGGAAGACGCGGTGAACTCCCTGACTTCCAGGTCCAGCCATACGGGTCGGGTGAGCGGGCCGCCGATGCGCTCCTCGATGCGAGCGAGGGCCCGCTCGGCCATCATGGCGGTCCGGTCGTCCTTGGCGAGCCAAGCCAGCAGCGGGCCGATCGCACGCTCGTCACCCAGTTGCCCCAGCACTTCGAAGGCCGTCGAACGATGGTCCTCGTCGACCAGGCAGGCGACGATCGCATCGGTGTGTTCGGCGGATCCGTGCTTGACCATGCCGTGCAGCGCCTGCCGGCGGGTGAAGCCCGGAGAGCGCAGCCCACGCTCGAGGATCGGCAGCGCGCGGGAGTCGGAGAGTCCCTGGAGCGTCCACAGCACCGCAGGTTCGAGTGCCGGGTCCTCGGCGACCGCGGCGAACAGGGTGTCGGGAAACGCCTTCGCCAAAAGCGCCTGCAGCGTGGAGAGGCGTTCGAATGCCTCTCTCCCCAGGGCGTCGAGGCGTCCGCGTACCTCTGCCAACGCGTCGTTCCAGGACTCTCCGGCCCGGCCTGCCCGCGTGTCCAGAAGACGCGACAGGCTCACCGGCCCTGCCGCCACCAGGCCGTCGTACGCCTGGTCCTCGCCGCACACGTATCGCGCGATGAGGCGGTCTATCCCAGCGTCTTCGATGTCCATCAAGTCGTCCCTTTGTGGAAGCTGCCGTCCAGCAGCGTCGTCATCCGGCCCGCGAGCCCCGCCTCGGAAGACGCGCGTACCGCGCGCTCCACCACGGCCGGTCGGCATCCGTGCGGCAGAGGCGGTGAGTCGGCTGGTCATGGTGGCCCTCCGAGGGATGTCGACGGGTCCGAGTGCCCCGTGTATCCACTCTCAGGCCGGGTCACAGTGCTCGACCGGTTGTGGTCATCACCTGCCGATTCTGGGCGGGCGCCCGCCCAGAGCAGGCACGCGTGGGCGGCGATGGGCAGCAGTTCTCCTGCGGAACCGGTCCGCTGGAGAAAAGACTTGGCAGTTCTGGGCAGGTTGCGGGCTTGAGTGCCCGCCTGGCGGCCGGGCGACACGTGGCGATCATGATGCCGGGCGAGGACCGAGTACCGGCCGGTGAACGACGGGACCTGGTGCTTGCGCTCCATGGGCTGTACACCGACGCCGGCCGGCCCAGCACCCGTGCCGCCGCCAAGTCGATCAGCGGCAACAGCGACCTTCCGGCGCCCGTCAGCCGCGAGACGCTCGGCCTGTTGCTGAACGGTCGGTCCGTACCGGACTGGCCGCGCCTGGAATCGGTGGTGCGGTACCTGGCCGCCACCTCGGTGCGCCGAAGGGACGTGGCGCGAGAGGTCATGCGTTTCCACGATCTGTGGTGTGCGGACCGGGACACCGCTGCGAGCGAGTCGGGCGTGCGTCTGCCGCACCCGGGAGGCGGTCCAAGCGGTCCGTGCCGCTCCGCGAGGTGTCACCGCAGGCGGGCATGATGCGGGCCATGACTCACACCGCCCGTCGCATGTTCGAGCTCCTGGAGCCGATCTGCCTGGTCACCTACTCCGCCGACGAGTGCAACGAGGAGCTGGCCGCGCTCGGCCACCGCACCTACTGGGACGGCTACTTCGCCGGCCGCGCCGCGCCGCTGGGGCGGGTGCCGGCGCAGGTCGTACACGCCGCCTTCTACAACTTCGCCGACGGGGAGGCCGCGCGGCACATCCCGAGCGCGTGGGAAACGATCGCGCCCGAGGCGTCCGTCGCCGCGCGGGAGCGGGGCAGCGCGGCCTCCCTACGGCGGATCCTCGGCGACGACCTGGCCGACTCCCCGGGTCTGGTGCGCGCCGCCGACCTGACCACCAAAGCCGCGACGAGCGCACCCACGGAAGGCCGGGTGATGTATGCCGGGATGCGCACCCTCGCGGTGCCGAGCGACCCGGTCGCCCGGCTGTGGCATTGCGCGACCATGCTGCGCGAACACCGCGGTGACGGGCACATCGCCGCTCTCGTCTGCGCACGCATCGGCGGCACTCAGGCCCACATCCTCGACGCACTCGCGAAAGGCATCCACCCGCCGGAGTCGTTCGGGCGCGTCCATCACCTGCCGAAGGAGCGGCTGGCCGCGGTCATGGACGGCCTGCGCGAGCGCGGACTCGTCGACACCGACGGCCGGTTCACCGACGCCGGCCGCGAGACCAAACAACGTATCGAAGCCCTCACCGACGAGCTCGCCGCCCCACCATACGACGCCCTCTCCCCCACCGAGCTCGACGAACTGGTCGCCGAGCTCGAACCCATCACCGCAACGCTGGTGGCCGCAGGTTCGCAGTGACGGTGGACGTGTGGCGGATCGCGCAGCCGGTGGGCCACGAACTTCCCGCCGCGGGCTGGTGTGGGCGGCGCCGACACACGAGGATGGCAGCGGATCGGGAACGGGTGTGCCGGATGGTGAACGACGAGGGGCGTGATCCTCTCGACTTCGCAAAAAATCAAGCACCGTTTCCCTCGACGTTTCGGTGAGGGATCGCGACAGGATCTTGGGCGTCCCAAAGCGAAAGGTTGTGTCCCACATGCCCACCTCCCACCGCCTGCGCATGATCGCGCCGGCCGTGGCCGGAGTCGTCGCCGCCACCGCACTGCTGTCCGGCTGCCTCGGCAACGACAAGGACGACAAGGGCAGCAAGACTCCCGTCGTCCCTTCGACCGCATCACCCACGGGGAAGGCCACCACGAGCCCGACCGGCAAGCCGGGCGGCACCACCAAGCCCACCGGTACCGCCACCGGCACGTCCACGGCCGACATCATCGACGCCTTCACGTACAAGACCGGCCAGTGCATCAACCAGGACGGCTCCAAGACCACGGACGTCTCCTGCACCAAGCCGCACAGTGGCCAGGTCGGCAAGGCGTTCGACCTGCCGGCGACGGTCACGCCGGCGACGCTGGGGTACACGGACAAGGTCAACGATCTGTGTGAGCAGTACGTCGGCCCCATCGTGGACCGGCAGCCCGCCTCGCCCAAGATCACCTTCTCGTTCTCGTACCCGCTCGACATGAAGTCGTGGAACGCTGGCAACCACCAGGCCGCGTGCATCATCGAGCGCGAGGACAAGAAGCCGCTGACCACGATCATCAAGTAGCGACCCGGCGGGCGCACTTGCGTGACATCGGCTCCCGTGCCTCCCTACGGGGGCCGTTCGCACGTCCGAGCCAAGTACCCCGAGCCCGGGGCCGAAGCCGGCCGCGACCGGCCCCGGAGGGGCCGGGGGCCGGTCGCGAGTCGGGCCGCGGGTGCGCTGCGCCGCCGCTCGTCCGGGGCAAATCGGCCGGCGTTGTCGCCCGCCCGGTGTGCGAGGTGGTGGCCGAACTCAACAGGCGCCCTTGTAGAGGTACTTGCTCACGTCGGGTTGGTCCAGGTTCTCCTTGGTGACGGCGACCAGGTCGGTGGAGATGGACTTGGGGACCGGCTTCTTGTCGAGTGCGGCGACGGCCTGTTCGACGCCCTGGGAGCCGATGTCGAACGGCTTCTGGGCGATCAGGCCCTGGATGGAGCCCTTGCGCAGGGCCTCGACCTGTTTCGGGGTGGCGTCGAAGGCGACCAGTTTGACCTGGCCGGCTTTGCCGGCCTGTTCGATGCCGGTGGCCGCGCCCTCGCCGCTGAACACGTTCGCCGCGAAGACGCCGACCAGGTCGCGGTGCGAGGCGATCGTCGAGGTGACGATGGAGGCGGCCTTGGCCGGGTCGTCGTCGTTGTACTGCACGCCGAGATAGGTGATGCCGGGGTGCTTCTTGATCTCGGTCTCGAAGCCCTTCAGGCGGGCGTCCGTGGTGGAGATGCCGGGTTTGACACTGATCGCCGCAACCGTGCCCCGGTCCTGGACCAGGTTGGCCAGGGTCTGTGCGGCGAGCATGCCGCCGCGTTCGTTGTCGGAGGAGATCGCGGTCTCCCGGATCGAGCCGTCGTCGAGTTTGGTGTCTACCTCGATCACCTTCGCGCCGCGCGACTTGAGCTGCTGCTCGGGCTGCCGCAGGGCCTGGGTGTCGGTGGGTGCGATCAGTACGGCGTCGGGGCTCTTGGCGGCGACGGCGTTGACCACGGGGGTCTGCAGCGAGGCGTCCCACTTGTCCGCGCCGGTCACGTCGAGCTTGACGCCGAGTTCCTTGGCCTTCTGCTGCGCGCCGCAGGCCATCGAGATGTAGAACTCGTCGCCCTTGACGCCCTGGACAAAGGTGATCTTGCGTCCGCCCCCGGAGCCGCCGTCGCTACCGCACCCGCTGAGGGCGGCGGCCGCGGTCAGGGCGATGGTCACGGCGACGTACGTCGGTGTCTTCATCGGGCAGTGCCTCCTGGCGGTGGGGGGGCGAAGCGATCGGCCGCAGGGCGGCCGGCGGCCGGGACGGGTGGTGGGTCGGACCACGACGGGCGGTCGGGCCAAGACGGCGGGGGGACGGCCCCGGCTGGTCAACGGCGTTGTAGGCCGCGGCGGCGCAACTGGTCGGCGTACACGGCGGCGATCAGCACGGCGCCGACCGCGACGCTCTGCCAGAACGGCTGCACGCCGAGGATGACGAAGCCGTTCTGCAGGATGGCGGGGATGAAGACGCCGATCAGCGTCCCGACGACGGTGCCGACGCCGCCGAACAGGCTGGTGCCGCCCAGGACGACGGCCGCGATGGCACCGAGCGAGTCGTTGGCGTGGCCGCCGATCGTGGTGGTCGTGAAGCGGGCGAGGGACAACACGCCGGCGAGTCCGGCCAGGGTGCCCGACAGGGCGTACACCTTGATCATGTGCCGGTCGACGGCGATGCCGGCGCGGCGGGCCGCCTCGGCATTGGAGCCGACCGCGTAGGTCCGCCGGCCGAATCGGGTCATGGCCAGCGCGAGTGCGCCCAACGCGGTGACCACCAGGGCGATCACCACCAGCCAGGGGATGCCCAGGAGTCGGCCGTTGCCGATCGTGTCGGTGAACCGGGTGGGTACGCCCCGGACGTCCTGACCCTCCGTCATCACCTGGGCCAGGCCCAGTGCCATGCCCAGGCTGCCGAGCGTGACGATCAGCGCGGGCACTCTCGCCTTGGCGATCAGGAAACCGTTGAACGCGCCCCACGCGGCGCCGGCGGCGAGACCGGCGAGTACGCCGAGCAGGATCGCGCCCCAGTCGGCGTCCGGTCCGGCGACGGCGGTCATCGTCTTGGCCGCCGCGACACCGGCGAACACCAGGACCGAGCCGACCGACAGGTCGATGCCGGCCATGATGATCACGAACGTCATGCCGACGCCGACGATCAGCAACACCGCCGCGTCGGTGGCCACGTTGCGCAGGTTGAACGTGGTCGGGAACTCTTCGGGTCGCATGATGGAGAAAGCGGTCACCAGCACCATCAGGACCAGGAAGGTCCACCACGAGTTGCTGCGGGCGAGCCGGCGCCAGACCACGCGGTGGAGGAACGATCCGGCGTCCGGGGAGGCGTGGTCGACGTGTCCCGTGTGCTTCGGATCTGCTGCGGTGTCCGGGTCCACGGGCTGCCCGTCGGCTCTCCCGTCCGGGTCCGGGCGCCCCGGCGAGGTGGCCGTCTTGTCGAGATTCATGCCGGCGCTCCTTGCGTGTCCAGTCCGTCCAGGGCGCCGGTCATCGCACCGACGAGTTCCTCCACCGTGGTGTCCGACGCGGTCAGGCTCGCCACGCGCCGACCCAGGCGCAGCACCTCGACGCGATCCGCGACCGCCAACACCTCGGGCATGTTGTGACTGATCAGCACGACCGCGATGCCGTTGTCCCGGACCCGGCGGATCACGTCCATCACCCGGCCGCGCTGGAGCACGCCGAGCGCGGCGGTCGGCTCGTCCATGAAGATCACCTTGTCCGCCCAGGCGACCGCTCGGGCGATGGCCACGCTCTGCCGCTGGCCTCCGGAGAGCGTCCCGATCGGGGCGTCGATGTCCTGCAACTCCACGCCGAGCCGGGCGAACGCCTCGATCGCACGCTCGCGCATGGCGGCCTTGTCCAGTACGCCCAACCGGCCGGCCAGGCCGCGGCGCAGCAGCTCGCGGCCCAGGAAGAGGTTGGCCGCGCCGTCCAGATCGGGCGCCAGCGCGAGGTCCTGGTAGACCGTCTCGATGCCCAGTTCCTGGGCGTCGGTCGGTCGTTCCATGCTCACCGGGCGGCCCTCGAAGAGGATTTCGCCGGCGTCCGGTCGTTCGGTGCCGGCGAGGGTCTTGGTGAGCGTGCTCTTGCCGGCGCCGTTGTCACCGATCAGCGCGACGACCTCGGCCGGGAAGACGGTGAAGTCGGCGCCGCGCAGGGCCTGGACCTGGCCGTACCGCTTGACCAGGCCCCGACCTTCGATCAGGGGTTGCACGTGCCCAACTCCTTCGGGTTGTCGAGTCGTTCCCCGCGAGCCGTCTCGGCCGAGGCCGGGGCGCCACGAGTTCGCACGTGTGTCAAGACGGCGACGAGAAAGCGGCCGGTGTCGCCCACCGTCTGACAACGGTGTCAGTACAGTGCTGGCCCACAGGACGAGTGTCAAGAGTTTCACGGATCTCGGATTCGGCTCGGAACTCGCGCTGATCTGTTGGGGATTAGGACGATTGCCCAGGACGGCCTCGACCCGGCGAGCTCTCGGTGTGGCTGCGGACAGCCGCGATGTCGACAGCTCGCCGACGGCCCAGTACGGTCTGACTGACAACGATGTCAGAGGGAGTGTGCGACACATGGCGGCTGAACCCCTGGGGGACTCCCCCGAACACGCGGCGTGGCTCGACGCGGAATGCGACCGACTGATCCGCTTCGCCCGGGGCGCGCGGTTGGCCGAGGGCGGGTTCGGGTGGCTGGACGACACCGGTCGGCCGGTCGCGGACGGGGTGCTGCACACGTGGGTGACGGCACGGATGACGCATGTGTTCGCGTTGGCGCAGTTGCGGGGGGTCGGCGGCGGGACGGGCAAGGTCGCCGCGGACGCCGGCGGCACGCGCGGCGGCGATACGGACGCCGGTGCTGCCGGCGATGTCGACACGGACGAGGCGGCGGCGCTGGTGGCGCACGGTCTCGCCGCCTTGACGGATCTGCTGCACGATCGCGAACACGGCGGCTGGCATCCGGTGGTGGACCGGTCCGGGCGGCCCGTACTCGACGCCGAACGCCTCGACGGCAAGCGCATGTACGACCACGCGTTCGTGGTGCTGGCCGCCGCGAGCGCGTGCGCCGCCGGCCATCGCGGCGCCCCTGCCCTGCTCGCCGAGGCCCTGGACGTCGTCGAGCGCCGATTCTGGGAAGCCGACCGGGGCGCCTGCGCCGAGTCCTGGGACCGGGCCTGGACCACCGGCGAGGCGTACCGGGGCGCCAACAGCAACATGCACGCCGTCGAGGCGTTCCTGGCCGCCGCCGACGTCACCGGCGAGCACCGATGGCGCACCCGCGCCCTGCGCATCGCCGACCGGGTCGTGCACGAGCACGCCCGGGCCAACGACTGGCGTCTGATCGAGCACTTCGACCCGGATTGGACGCCGCGCCGCGAGTACAACCGCGACCGGCCCGCCGACCCGTTCCGCCCGTACGGCGCCACCGTCGGCCATTGGTTCGAGTGGTCCAGGCTGCTGCTCGCCCTGGCCGCCTCGTTGCCGGATCCGCCCGAGTGGCTGCGGAGCGACGCGGTGGCGCTGTTCGCCGCAGCGGTCCGCGAAGGCGGCCACGCGGACGGCCGGCCGGGCTTCGTGTACACGCTCGACTGGACCGGACGGCCGGTGGTCCGTACCCGCATGCACTGGGTCCTGGCCGAGGCGATCGCGGCGGCGGCGGCACTGCGTCGGGCCACCGGGGTCGCCGACTACGATGACTGGTACCGAGCGTGGTGGGAGCATGCCGACGCCGTGTTCCTGGACCGGAAGCATGGCAGCTGGCATCACGAACTCGACCCCGACGCGCGGCCCTCGGCCACCGTCTGGCAGGGGAAACCCGACGTGTATCACGCGGTTCAGGCCACCCTGCTGCCCCGGCTGGGGTCCGCACCGACCCTCGCCGAGGCGTTGCGTCGGGCCGCCCGCTGAACCGACGACCGCCACCCGCCCGACCCGACCTCCCGCCGCCGCTTCCCGCTCCGCTCCCAGTCCCGGTGCCATTCGCACCCCCGCTCGCTCCCGGTGCCATTCGCACGCCCGCTCCCGGTTCCGAGAGCAACGCACCATGGGTGCCGGGTGCGAGCCCGGCCGCTCGAAAGGTAGGACCCCCGATGGCCGGCCCGACGACCCCGGTGCGACCGCGTGGGCGCGGTCGCACCACGATGAAGGACGTGGCCGCCCTTGCCGGCGTCGGCATCAAGACCGTCTCGCGGGTGATAAACGGTGAGCCGAACGTCAGTGCCGTGAAGCAGCAGGCGGTGTGGGCCGCCGTCGCGCAGACCGGGTTCCGCCGCAACGACAGCGCGGCGCAGCTGCGCTCGGGTCACACCTCCAGCATCGGCCTGGTCCTGGAGGACGCCGCGGATCCGTTCTCCTCCGCGCTGACCCGGTCCATCCAGGACATCGCCCATCAGCACGGCACGGTGCTCTTCAGCGCGTCGTCCGCGGAGGATCCGGACAAGGAGCGCGACCTCGTCCTGGCGCTGTGCGCCCGCCGCGTGGACGGATTGATCGTGGTCCCGGCCAGCGGCAGCCACCGCTACCTGCTGCCGGAGATCGAGGCCGGGATGGTGTGCGTGTTCGTCGACCGCCCACCCGGCGACATCGAGGCGGACACCGTACTCGTCGACAACGTCGGCGGCGCCCGAAACGGTGTCGACCACCTGATCCGGCACGGCCATCGGCGGATCGCCTTCATCGGCGACCGATTGGAGATCTTCACCGCACGCGAAAGACTGCGCGGCTACCGCGAGGCGTTGACCGAGGCGGGCATCGAACCGGATCCGCGGCTGGTGTACAACGGGCCGCCGTACGGGGAGGAACTGCGCGCGTGGCTGCGGGCGATGCTCGGTGGGGCCGACCCGGCCACGGCGGTCTTCTGCGGCAACAGCCGGTTCACGGTGGAGACGGTGCGTGAGATTCGCCGTTCGCCGGTACAGCCCGCCCTGGTCGGCTTCGACGACTTCGAACTCGCGGACATGCTCAGCCCCGCCGTGACGGTGGTCGCCCAGGACCCGTTCGGCATCGGGCAGGCCGCCGCGCACCTGTTGTTCCGTCGCCTGGGGGGCGATGCGACCCCGGTGCAACACATCCACATGCGCACCAGGCTGATCCCGCGCGGCTCCGGCGAGGTCGGTCCGTGACCGGCGGTAGGCGCGCCGGCGCCCGGCCGGTCGGGGCCCGCGCGTGCGTCATCCATCCGAACGACGGTCCAGCCAGGAAGGCCGCAGCATGATCACCGTGATCGGCGAGGCGTTGATCGACCTCGTATCCGTCCGGGGCGGCGATCCGGTCGCCCATCCCGGGGGCAGCCCGACCAACGTCGCGGTGGGGCTGGGCCGGCTCGGCGCGCCGGTGCGCCTGATCACCCGTTATGGGACGGACCCGCACGGCGAGTTGCTCGCGGCGCACTTGGCGGCGAGTACGGTCGAGGTGGTGCCGCAGAGCCGGTCGGCGGGTCGGACGAGCGTGGCGCGGGCGGATCTGGACGCGTCGGGGGCCGCGACCTACACCTTCGACATCGTGTGGGAGTTGCCCGAGTCGGTCGGCGTTCCGACCGGGTCCCGGTGTGTGCACACCGGTTCGATCGCGGCGACGCTCGCTCCGGGCGCGGACCTCGTGCGGCGCGTCCTGGCGGCCGAACACGCGAAGGCGGAGGCGGTGGTCTCGTACGATCCGAACTGCCGGCCGTCCCTGATGGGCGATCCGGGGCCGGTCCGGGAACGGATCGAGTCTCTGGTGGCCCTGTCGGATGTGGTCAAGGTCAGCGACGAGGACCTCGAATGGCTCTATCCGGCCCGGGACTTCGCCGAAGTCGCGGATGCCTGGCTGGGGCTGGGCCCGAGCCTGGTCGTGGTCACCCGAGGCGCCGCAGGCTCGTACGGCGTGTGCTCGGCGGGTCGCGCCACGGCGCCGGCCCGGGCGGTGCGGGTGGTGGACACGGTCGGTGCGGGCGACGCCTACACGGCCGGCCTGCTGGACGCCCTTCGCCGCCGGGACCTGCTGAACCCCGCCGGCATCCGGCGCCTCGACCCGGCGACGCTCGGCACGCTGCTCACGGACGCGTCGGTGGTCGCGGCCCTCACCTGCTCCCGGGCGGGCGCGAACCCGCCCACGGCGGCGGAGCTGAGCGCGTATCGCCGCGAGCACGGACTCGCCTGCGGAGCGGGTCGACACCAGGGCTCGTCGTCGAACCCGTGGCCCGGGTCGGCCGGGACCCGATGAGACCGCGGTCGCCCCCCGCACGGATCGGCAGAAGGTCGTTTTCGGTCACGGGTGGATGACGGCGCGGCGAGACCGTGCCAGGGCGGCTGCGGGAGCTCTACGGTAAACCCATGACTGTGTCGTCGGATGCCGACCGGCAGCTCGCACTGATCGTCGAAGTCCAGGATCTGGCCCGGGAGTTGGGTATACAGGTCTGGTTGCGTGGCGGATGGGCAATGGATTTCTTCCTGGGCCGGATAACCCGGGAACATGTAGACGTCGACTGGTTCGCGTGGGCTCAGGACGCCCCGGCGCTCACCGCGGCGTTCTCCGCGCGAGGATTCGTTCGCCTGGCTCGGGCTCCCGCCGAGCAACAACTCGATTACACGACGGGCGACGTGGAGTTGGGCTTCGCCTTCCTGGCCCGCGATCCCGACGGTCACGTGATCGTGGCCGGCGGACCGTGGGCGGGTTCTCGCTGGCCGGAGGGGATGCTGGAGACGCCTCCGGGCAAGCTGGCCGGGCTGTCCTGCCCGATCGTCTCGCCCGAGGCGCAGATCGAGATCAAGTTGATGACACCGACGTGGATGCCGCATCGGCCACGTCGGGCCAAGGATGTCGAGGACGTCGAGCGACTGCGGGAGGGGATGGCCAGGTAGACCGCACGGCTGGGTCGTCGTGATTCCGGTGGGGGTGCGACAACCGCGTGAGCGGGGACGGTGGGGCGACCGACGTGAGGTCGGCGTCCGGAGGCGACCGGCGCGCGTCGGCACCTCGGGGATGTGATCGACACGAACGATCCGTCCGGGCATCCGCCCTCACTCCACCACGCCGACACCGGCCGGCCGGATTTCGCGGGTGGACGGGCCGATCGGGCGGGTGGCAGTGGTCGCGATCGCGTCGCCGGCGGTGGCCGAACCGGTCGAGGCGGGTGCGCGGCGATACGGGGAGCGCGGGCGCCGGGGGACGCGGGCTCGGCGGCGGACGTCCCCCGTGGCGGGCGAACCGGCGAACTACACGACTCGGTCGAGGTGGGCCAGGAGTCGTGCCGCCTGTCGCTCCAGCGTTCCGGGTGGGTTGCGGTCGTGGCCAGGGCTGTCCGGCAGCAGCATCAGCAGCCAGATGAAGGCCAGCAGGGTCCGGAAGTTCCCTAGCCGTTCGATCTCCGGATCGGTCGGTTCGAAGCAGGACAGAAAGAACGTCGTGTCGTCCTCGGTGCCGCCGGGCCACATCGAGATGTGCTCGACGATCTCCGCCAGCTCGAACGCCCGGTCGCTGCGCCCGGAGATCTCGAAGTCCACGAGGCGAACCCGCGTGCCGTCCCACAGGTAGTTGGCCAGGTTTCCGTCCGACAGGCCGAACACCGGTCGGATACCCGGCCCCGGTTCCGACGCCGGGTCCCGATCGGCCAGCCACCTGCGTCCGGCCTCGAATGCCTGCGCCACCGTCGGGTCCGGGCCGAGTTCGCGACCGCCCGTACTCCACGCCCGCGCCTTGCCCTCGACCACGGGCGGATACCAGGTGCAGGCCGGCAGCGCCAGGACCACCTCCGGCGGGATCGCGTCGTGCATCGTGCCGATTGCCTCCGCCAGGGCTCTCAGTCGCTTCCGGTCGAGTTCGCGTCCGCGAAGCGGCACACCCTCCAGTCGGGACATGACGATGACGGGCGGCTCGCCTTCGAGGTCCGCCCGGATGGGTTCGGGGGCCAGGCCCGGTGCGTATCGGGTCAGCAGGTGCAGCGCCTGCCACTCGCGCAGCGGCTGCGCCCGCTCGCGCGAGCGGAAACTCTTGACGACCACGTCGTCACCAAGCTCGATGTCGTGCGTACTCCAGGTCTCGGTCATCGCGGCACGCTACTTCCCTGCGGTGGACATGGGCCGGCGGCGACCGGGAGGGGTGGGCCGAAGCGGACGGGGACGCCGGGTGAGTAGAGCACGCTGTCCGGATCGCCGGCGACCCGGGGGAGGCCGGCGGCTGCGACCAGATCGTCGTCGAGATGCAGCAACTCGGCGCGGCGAAGCGGCCATCGCGGGTGTGCGTTGGGTAGGTAGAGGGTGCGGCCGCCGACTCGGGTGTGCAGGCCCCAGCGCGCGGTGACGAAGTGTTCGAGTGGGCTGGGGTCGGTCACCGGTGCGCCGACTCGCACCTCCACCGTGCCGCCCCTCGGCGCGCCCTCGGGGCGATGCCGCCGCGTCGTGTAGCGCACGCGGTCGGCGGTCCGGTCGATGCGCATCCGGGCCCAGCGGTACGGGAGTCGCAGCGTGGCCCGGGCGGTCAGCACGGGCAGCAGGCGGGCGGCCTCCAGCGAACGGAACACGACGCCGCGCCGGCCGGCGCCGTCCACGGAGTACAGCCGCACGTTGGTCTCCGGGAAGGTGCCCAGCCACGGCACGCCCGGCAGGCGCAGGAATCCGACGCCCACCATCCGAAACGGCACCAGGCCGACGTAGGTCACGCCGTCCAGGACGTCCGGCCGGGTCCCCTCCGGGAGCAGCGGGGCGACCGCGGCGGGCGGCACGGCCCAGTGCACGAAGGTGAGTTCGCTCCAGCGCTGGGTGAGCAGCACGTGCGGGATGCCGCGCGGCGACAACGGGGTGACGGGTTCGGTCCACATCCGATCATGGTGACCCATCCCGTGCGACCGCGTGCACCGTCTCCCGTCCGAGCGTTGGCGGTTCGGGCCTGGCTCGGGCGCGGGCGTCGCAGTTGGGCTTCGGTTCGGCCGAGCCGAGGGATGATGCGATGGAGCCGTGACCCGAAGGACGCGAAGCCGATCCCGAGGCGGCCCGGGAGCGGTACGACCGCGACATGCGCGCTACGCGCGGCGCGGTGCGGGAGGTGTTCCGCGCCGATCCGCGCGATGCGCACCGGGTCTGGGCATCGTGCGTGTGGCCGGTGTGGTCGCGGGCTTCGTCGGGGGTCCCGTCGTCGGGGGCCTGGTGGTCGGATCGTTCGCCGCACTGTTCGTGGTGGCTCTGACGATCATGCTCGTTCGAGGCATCCGAGGGGTCGAGGCCGGACGCCGGGCCTATCTCGCCACGTTCGGGTGGTCGCAGTGGTTCCAGGGCATCCCGGAGGCTCATGACGCGGGCCCCGGCGTGGCGACGACGTTTCCGTGGGGGCGGCGCGGGTTCGGGCCGGGAGGGTCGGCGCCGGCGGTGCGTGGTCGGTTCGGCGTCTGTGCCGCGATCAGGGCGTCGCCGGTGGATGAGCGGTAGTACAGGACGGAGCGGCCGGAGCGGCGGCGCAACACGAGGTGGGCGTCCAGGAGGACCTTGAGGTGGCGGCCCACCGAGCCGAGGCCCTGGCCGGTGAGGGCGACCAGTTGGGTGGTGCTCTTGGGGGTGTCCAGGCGGGTCAGGACGCCGGCTCGGGCCGGGCCGAGGAGACGGGCCAGCGGGTCGGGGCCGGCTTGGCGGTGGGCGTCGGCCAGGGTGCCCGAGCACGGGTAGATCACCGCGTAGTGGCGCTCCTCCTGCCAGGCCACCCAGCCGCGCCCGGCGGTCACCGGCACGAACGACAGCCGGGCACCGCCGAGTTCGCGTGGCGGATAGTCGTGGGCGTTGATCCGCAGCCGGCTCGCGCCCAGCCAGCGCATGCCCGGACGCAGGTCGTCCAGGGCCGCCGCCCAGCCGCCTCGGCCGAGTTGGCCGGTGCGGGCGACGATGTCGGCCTCGATGATCCGCCGCCGGCGCGGCCAGTCCGGTCGGACCACCCGGATCCACACCCAGTCCAGGATGTCCGCGGCGCGGGGGCCGAGATCGGGCCGGTGCAGCACGGTGGGCAGCGGGCCGCCCATCGACACCTCCAGATCGGCCCGGGCGACCGGGTCCGACGTGGCACGGATACCGGCCAGTTCCGCAGCGAAGGCCGGTTCGCCGCTCAGCGGCGGCGGGGGCGTGAGGAAGTCCGCGTTCCAACTGCCGCCGAAGCCGATCCGCAGCAGCAGCGCGGTGATCGGGTCCTCGGCCAGCCGGGCCCGGTAGCCCGGCAGGTGTGCGTCCAGCCAGGTCCGCTCGCCGGGATGCGCCGCCGTACCCCGTTGCAGCGTCTTCAGCGTCGCGGTGACCTCGGCCAGGGGCGAGACCGCGAATCGGCTGCCCGCGAGGGTATCCGCGTCGATCCGCCACCACCCCATGCTTTCGCCTCCCGGCGAAACAGTAACGCCCGTGCACCGCCGGGCTGGAAGCTCTGGGCATGCGCACCTACCGAGAGCTCTTCCGGGCGCCGGAGTACACCCCGCTGTTCGCCACGTCCTCCGCGCAACTGGCCGCGACCAACGTCAGCGGACTGGCGTTGGGCACGCTCGTCTACGACCGGACCGGCTCCCCGCTGCTGGCCGCGCTGGGCATGTTCGGCGGTTCGCTCGCACAGGTGATCGGGGCGACCGCGCTGATGTCGGCGGCCGATCGGTTGCCGCCGCGGGCCGCGATGACGGTGATCGGGCTGATCTTCGCCACGGGCACCGCCGCGCTGGCGATTCCCGGGCTGCCGCTGTGGGCGGTGTTCGCGATCGTCCTGGGCGAGGGGGCGGTGGCCGCGGTGGGCGGTGGCGTGCGCTACGGGCTGCTCAACGAGATCCTGCCCAGGGAGGGTTTCCTGCTCGGGCGGTCCGTGCTCAACATGAGCAACGGGGTGCTCCAGATCGTCGGTTTCTCGCTCGGTGCCGTGCTGGTCACCGTGCTGTCCGCGCGCGGCACGCTCCTGGTGGCCGCCGGGTTGTACCTGCTCGCGGCGATCGTGGCCCGGCTCGGCCTGGCCCGGCGGGCTCCGCGCGCGTCCGGTCGGCCCTCGGTCGCCGAGACCTGGCGCAACAACGCGGTGTTGTGGTCGGTCAAGCCGCGCCGCTACATCTATCTCGCGCTGTGGGTGCCCAACGGTCTGATCGTCGGCTGCGAGTCGTTGTTCATTCCGCTCGCGCCCGACCACGCGGGCCTGCTCTTCGCCTTCGCGGCGCTGGGCATGCTCGCCGGGGACGTGGTGGGCGGGCGATTCGTGCCCGGGCCGTGGCGGCGCCGACTCGGGGCACCGATGCTGCTTCTCCTGGCCACGCCGTACCTGCTGTTCGCGGTACATCCACCGCTGCCGCTCGCGCTGGCCGTGGTCGCGGTCGCCTCGATCGGATACTCGGCGACGCTGTTGTTCCAGGAGCGGCTGATGGCGATGACGCCGGACGAATTGAGCGGGCAGGCACTGGGGCTGCACTCGTCCGGGATGGTGGCGATGCAGGGGATCGGCGCATCGATCGCCGGCGGGATCGCCCAGGTCACCTCGCCGACGACGGCGATCACGGTGTTGGCCGGGGCATCCGTCACGGTCACCCTGACGCTCGCGGCGGGGCTGCGGGCGCACCCGGTGCCGGTGCCGCGGGAGGCGTGAGGGGGCTGGGTCGGGGTCGGTGCGGGAGCGGGCCGGAGTGGGCGCCGCGGCGGGACGGGACGGGTTCCGGCAGGGCCTGGTTCGGTCCGAGAGGGGTTCGCGCCGGCCCGGAACGCCCCCGGCCCCGTGAGGTGCGGACGATGTCGGTCCCGTTCGAGAGCATGTACGCATGACCGACACCTCGGCGCGGGCCGCCGTTATCGCCGACTTCGATGCGTATGCCCAGGCCATCGAGGCCGTGACCGCCGCCGCGCGGGCCTACTACGGCGGCGCCGACTCGACCGTCGACGACGACACGTACGATCGGCTGCTGCGCGGGATCGGCGCGTACGAGCGCGAGCACCCCGACCGAGTGCTCGCCGAGTCGCCGGCCGGCAAGGTCGCCGCGGGCGCGCTGCCGGGCGGGGATGTGCCGCACACCGTGCCGATGCTCAGCCTGGACAACGTATTCGACCCCGAGGGGCTGGCCGCCTGGGCCGCGTCGCTGGAGCGGCGGATCAAGCGGCCGGTCGCGGCGCTGACGGTGGAGCCGAAGATGGACGGCCTGGCGGTGGCGGTGCGCTATCGCGAGGGTCGGCTCGACCGGCTGGTCACCCGCGGCGATGGCATCGCCGGTGAGGACGTATCGCACGCGATCGGCACCATCGTCGGCCTGCCGGACCGGTTGAGCGAGCCGGTGTCGATCGAGGTGCGTGGCGAAGTCCTGCTCACCACCGAGCAGTTCGAGAGCGCCAACGAGATCCGCCGGGAGCATGGCGCGACCGTGTTCGCCAATCCGCGCGGTGGTGCGGCCGGCACGTTGCGGGCCAAGGACCGGCCGTATGTGATCCCGATGACCTTCTTCGGCTATGTGGCGCTGCCGCTGCCGGACGACGAGAGCACCTTCGCCGAGGAGTTGCGGACCGCCGACCATTCCGCGGTGATGGCCCGGGTGGAGGCGCTCGGCGTGCTCACCACCGGGCGGACCTCGGCGCGGCTGCGGGTGTGTACCAGCGTCGAGGAGGTGCAGGCCGCGGTCGACGAGATCGCCGCGGCACGGGCCGAATTGCCGTTCGGCATCGACGGCGTGGTGATCAAGGCCGACGCGGCGGCGGACCAGGCGGACGCGGGCAGCGGAACGCGCGCGCCGCGCTGGGCGATCGCGTACAAGCTGGCCGCCGTGCACAAGATCACCCGGCTCACCGGCGTGGACTGGGCGGTGGGCCGCACCGGGGTGATCGCGCCGCGCGCGATTCTGGACCCGGTCGAGATCGACGGCAGCATCGTCGGTTTCGCGACGCTGCACAACCCGGCCGACATCGAGCGCCGCGGGCTGATGATCGGCGACCGGGTCAGCGTGTACAAGGCGGGCGACGTCATCCCGCGCGTGGAGGCCCCGCTGGTGCACATGCGCACCGGCGGCGAGACGCCGATCGAGTTCCCGACCGCGTGCCCGAAGTGCGGCGGCGAGTTGGACATGACGCAGCAGCGCCGGCGCTGCGCACAGGGCCGCGCGTGTGGCCTCCAAGCCGGGATCCTGTACGCGGTGGGCCGCGACCAGCTCGACATCGAGGGCATCGGCGGCCGGATCGTCACGCAACTCGTGGCCTCCGGCGCGGTCACCGACGTGGCCGACCTGTTCACCCTGACCCACGAACAGTTCCTGGCCCTGGACCGGGTGGACAAGATCGCCGACAAGCTGCTGGCCGGCATCGAGGAGGCCCGGGTGAAGCCGCTCAGCCGGGTGTTGTGCGCGCTCGGCGTGCGGCAGACCGGTCGGTCGATGTCCCGGCGGATCGCCCGGCACTTCGGCACGATGGACGCGATCCGCGCGGCGGACGTGGAGGCGATGGCGCAGGTCGAGGGCATCGGTCCCGGTAAGGCTGCGGTGATCGTCGCCGAACTCGCCGAACTCGGCGCAGTAATCGACAAGTTGGTCGCCGCCGGGGTGAACATGACCGAGCCGGGCGTGCGGCCGGGCGCGGGCGATGCGGCTGCCGCCGACGTCGCCGATCCCGAGCAGGCGAGCGACGGGGCGTCGGTGGCGGCCGGTCCACTGACCGGAAAGGCGGTGGTGGTAACCGGTTCGATGACCGGGCCGCTCGCCGCGCTGTCCCGCAACGAGATGAACGAACTGATCGAGCGCGCCGGCGGCACCGCGTCCTCCGCCGTGTCCGCCAGGACCGCCCTGGTCGTGGCCGGCGACAAGGCCGGGGCAAAGCGCGTGAAGGCGGAGAAGCTCGGCGTGGAAATCATGTCCCCGGAAGAATTCGCCGATCTGGTGGGCGCGTTGCTGCCGGCCTGAGCGACGCGGTACGACGGGAGACCGGGGTGGTGTGAACGGGCCTCCCTCGTTACGATCAAGGAGTTTTCGGACGATCCATAGCAGATGGACGGTCGCCGCGAGGCTGAAACGGGCTATATCGGTGTGCGGTGCGTCGGACGCCGGCATCGTCGCGCTCGGGAGCCGGTGGTGGTCAAGAAGGTCCGCGACATGCGGAAACCCCTTGGCCGCACCACCCTTCGACGACGAATGGAGTCCCCATGGTCGAGGCACATCCCCCGCGAATACCACTGCCGTTCGCCCTCGACCGCAATCCGCACGCTCCCGACGCGGAATGCCGGCTGCTGGACTGGGCCAGACGTTACCGGCTGCTCGATCGCCCCGGCACCGAGAAGCGGCTGTTCGGGGCGCGACTGGGCGACCTCGCCGCCTACACCCACCCCGATGCCGCACCTGATCTGCTGTGCGTGTACGCACAGTTCATCGCATGGCAGTTCCTCGCCCACGACCGCTACGCCGAAGCCGAGGAACACACCGGGCACCCGGGAGAGCACCTGATCGACCAGATCGAGTCGGTGTACCGCACCGGTCGAGCGGAGCCCGCCGCCGGGGCGATGGCGCACGCGCTCGCGGACATCCTGGGGCGGGTCTATCCGGCCATGAGCGTCGAGTGGCGGGAGCACTTCGTCGTCGAGTGCGTGGAGACGCTGCATCGGGTGGCCCTCCCGACGCCGGGCGCCTCACCCGCCGCGGCTCACGAGCTTTCGTGGGGCGTGGACGCGTACATCCGGCATCGGCGGCTGGCCGGTGGGCAGTTCCCGTGTCTATTGCTCGACGAGTTCATCGCGGGCGGCGAACTCCCGGCGGCAATCCGACACGGCGCCGCGTACGACGACACCCGCAACGCCGAGGCCGACGTGGTGTCCTGGACCAGCGACTACTACGCGTCCCGGGACAGCGCCGGCACGGACTCGCCGGCCGACTTGGTCGGCGTGCTGGCGTACACCGAGCATGTCGGGCGCGAGCACGCGGAGGTGGCGGTGGCCGTGCGGATCCAGGATCGGGTGGCCGACTTCATGACGGCACGGCGCGCCCTACAGGGTGGCGTCGGCGATGCGGCCTCGGCCCACCTTGAAGCCGAACCGCTGCTGCGGCGCTGCGTTTCGGCGATGCACAATCGCATGGCCGGAACGGAGGCATGGGCGTGGGAGAACGTCCGCAGTGTCGGCCGACGACCGGGAACGGGCCGGGGGCGAACCACCGGGGGCGGGCTGCATGTTCCGGAGTACGTCGCGGACCTGCTCGACGCGCGCGGACGTCCGCGGGGATGGGACGGGGGCGCTGCGGAGCACCGGTGGCCGTAGGGCGCGACTTCGATGCCCCGTCGGGATCCGCGGCATCGACCGAGCCGCTCTCGACCACCGGGTGGGTTGCGTGTCCCGGGTTGGGCGGCTGCCGTCGGCGCTCCCGGGATCAGGGTGCCTCGGTTCCGAAGAGGTCCAGGCGATGGCCGAACGGCAGGTTGTCCGGCCCCATGTCGAGACACCCGCCCCGCAGTACGCGAGCCCGGGGCCCGATGCCGGCGGCGAACTCCGCCACCAGCCGCGGCTTCCCCAGCCCCGCATCCCCGCGCACGAGGAGCACCCCGGCCCCTTCCGCACCGACGCGCCCCCAGGCCCGCTCCAGTACGGCCGACTCCCGCTCCCGCCCCACCAACGGCGCCCCGCACCCCGCGTCCCTGGGCTACACCTGGGTGTTCGCGATTGCGACGGTGCTCTCGCTGGGTGCGGTGGGCAGCACGATCGGCCTGCCGACGAATCGGCCGGCGGTCTCGACGGCCCGTGGCGGGGTGCTGGGCGGCCTGCGTAGCGGTGGGCCGGCCCGGCCCGCGTTCTCTTGCGCAGCGTGCACGTTCGCAGCGGGCGTGATCGTGACGTTCCTGCCACTTGCGGTGTCGTCGCGGGAGCTGCCCCTGATCACCGTGGCGCTGCTGGTCCAGTCCGGCGCCACCCCGGCGGCGCGCTGGTGGGCCGGGTGGTTCGGCGATCGGCACGGGCACGCCCGGTTGTTCGCGCCGTCGATCGCAGCCACCGCACTGGGTACCGCGCTGTTGGCCCGTCCCGGTGCGCCGGTCGCCGTCCTGGTCGGGGCGGCGGTGTTCGGGTCCGGTTTCGGCATGGCCCAGAACGTGACCCAGTCGCTGATGTTCGAGCGTGTGTCGGCAAGCGAGTTCGGCCGGGTCAGCGCGTGGTGGAACCTCGCGTTCGACGCGGGTATGGGGATCGGCGCGGTCGGCTTCGGTGTACTGATCGGCGTCGCGGGCCATCCGGTGGGCTTCCTGGGCACCGCCGTCCTCGTTCTGAGTGGCCTGATCCTGGTCGCGGCGGACCGGCGCGGTCCGTCCGACGCGGCGCGACCTTCGCATGCGGCGCACTCCCCGGCGTGCGGCGCGGGACACGGGCGCGAGTCGCGAGACCCCGGCGCGTGACGTGCCCGGCGTCGGGTAGTGTGGCCGCCGCGTCCAACCCTGGGCAAACCGGTTCGAGTTCGAGGAGGTGGCACCGATTACCGCTGTATCAGGTCGGGTGCTCTCCTTCCACGACCGTGCGGTCCACTTGGCGTAGGTGGGTCCGCGAGAGCACCCTTCGGCATCCGAAAGGCTCTCATGTCGGTTCCCGTATCACCCTGCCCCACGTCCGTGATCGTCACCAGGCTTCGTACCGCCGGCTGTGTGTTCGCCGAGGACGAGGCCGCGTTGCTCGTCGCCGGCGCGGCCGGCCCGGCCGAACTCGCCGTCATGGTGGATCGCCGCGTCGCCGGGCTCCCCCTGGAACACGTGCTCGGTTGGGCCGAGTTCCGCGGTCTGCGGATCGCCGTCGACCCCGGCGTGTTCGTACCGCGTCGGCGTACCGAGTTCCTGGTCGAGCAAGCCGTCGCGGCAGCCCGTCCCGGGGCCGTCGTGGTCGACCTGTGCTGCGGCTCGGGCGCGCTGGGCGCGGCCCTGGTCGCGGAGGTGGACCGGATCGACTTGTACGCCGCCGACATCGACCCGGCGGCGGTGCGGTGCGCGCGGCGCAACATCGCCGCCGACCGGGTCTTCGAGGGCGACCTCTTCGCGCCGCTGCCGGCGTCATTGCGCGGGCGGATCGACGTGCTGGTCGCCAACACGCCCTACGTGCCGACCGAGGAGATCCAACTCCTGCCCTCGGAAGCCCGGATCCACGAACCTCGGGTGGCCCTCGACGGCGGCTCCGACGGGTTGGACATCCAGCGCCGGGTGACCGCGGCGGCGCCGCACTGGCTCGCCCCCGGTGGCCGACTGCTGGTCGAGACGAGCGAGCGTCAGGCACCACACGCCGTCGAGGTCTTTCGCGACGCGGGCCTGGTTCCGCGGGTCGTCGAGTCCGAAGAGTTGTACGCCACCGTCGTGATAGGCACCCGGCCCACCGACCGGACGCCCCCCGACTAGACCGAGCCGAACCGGAGCCGGGCCCGCGGCCACCGGGAGCCCGGTCGTCGGAGGGCGACCGCCGACAGAGGCCGACCGGCGAAGGCCGACCGACAACGGCGACCGCCAGGACCACCAAGCCACACACCACGGCCCGGCTCCCGGCTCCCGGCTCCCGGCTCCCGGCTCCCGGCGTCACGATCCCCTACTCCGCGTCACCGTCGCACTCCGGGCCGTCGAGCGGGCAGTCCATCCCGGTGTCGATCTCCTCGACGTCCGCATCCGCGTCCGCCCCCTCCCCCGCGGCGGCCGCCGCCCGCGCGCCGGCGCAGACCACACCCAGGCCGTCCTGGATGGCGCGCCCGATCTCGGCCATCGCGGCCACCTGAGCCGGCGTCAGCACGTGAAACAGGTGCTGACGCACCGTCGCCGCGTGGGTCGGCTCGGCGGCGGCCAGCGCGGCCAGGCCCGCCTCGGTCAGGCGCGCGATCCAGCCCCGGCGGTCCCCCTCGACCGGGCAGCGGGAGACCCAGCCCGATTTCTCCAGCGCGGTCACCGCGTGGGACACCCGACTCGTCGACGACAGCGACGCCGCGGCCAGCTCGCTCATCCGCATCCGCCGGTCCGGCGACTCGGCGAGCAGGCCCAGGATCTCGAAGTACGTCATCGGCATGCCCGTCTCGCGGCGCATCCGCCGGTCCAGGTGGGCTGCGAGTTCCCTGGTCCCGGTGAAGTACGACCGCCAGATCTCTTGCTCGGAAGCGGTCAACGGATCGTCGTCGTTCATGAGGCAAGGATACTTGTTGAAGGATCAACTTGTGGGTGCTATGTTGCTGAGCGTTCAATAAACGCCGCCGCGGTCCACGCCGGCGGATCGACCGAACACCGGCGCAACTCAGCGCCACGCACCCAAGGAGCTCCCATGACCACCTCCGTCGAGACCATCCCCGGCTACGTCGCGGGCACTTGGACCATCGACCAGGTCCACTCGGACGTCTCGTTCTCCGTACGTCACCTGGGTGTGGCCAAGGTCCGCGGCCGCTTCGACGACTTCGGCGGCTCGATCGTCACCGCCGAGAACCCGCTCGAGTCGTCGGTCACCGCCACCATCAAGACCGCCTCGGTCAACAGCAACAACAAGATGCGCGACGACCACATCCGCAACGAGGACTTCCTCGACACGGACAAGTTCCCGGAACTGACCTTCGTGTCCACCGGCATCCACGCCGAGTCCTCGGTGGTCTACCGGATCGACGGCGACCTCACCCTGCGCGACGTGACCAAGCGGGTCAGCCTCGAACTCGAACTCAACGGTTTCGGCACCGGCTTCGACGGCAGCCCGGTCGCGGGCTTCACCGCCACCACCGAGATCAGCCGCGCCGACTTCGGCGTCACCGGCGGCCCGGCCGGCGCGGCGGTCGGCGACAAGATCACCATCGTCCTGGAGATCGAGGCCAAGCAGGGGGCGTGACGCCCGGCTGCCGACCGGCTCGCGACCCGAACCACCCTCGGCGCACGCCACGCATCCCGCGCGCCGAGGCAAGCTCCGGGCTCCGGTCCGCCGACACCCCGACCCCCGTCGGACGTCGGCGGACCGTTGCGGTACCGCGGCCCGCACCGCTCACCGCACGTGCTCGCCGGCCACCGGATTACCCGCCCAGCGCGTGCCCGCCGGGATCGTCTCGCCGCGCATCACCAACGACGCGGGGCCGATCGAGGCGTGCGCCGCCACCAGCGTGCCGGGCAGTACCACCGCGTGCGGGCCGAGCGAGGCGCCCGCGCCCAGTTCGACCGTGTCCAGCCGCATGATCCGGTCGTGGAACAAGTGGGTCTGGAGCACACAGCCGCGATCCACGCCCGCACCGTCGCCGAGCCGGACCAGGTCCGACTCGGGCAGCCAATACGTGTCGCACCACACACCGCGCCCGATCCGCGCACCGAGACTGCGCAACCACCAGTTGAGCATCGGCGTGCCCAGGAACGAGCGGGCCATCCAGGGCACCGCGAGCGACTCCACGAACACGTCGTACAACTCGTTGCGCCACACGAACGAGGACCACAGCGGGTGCTCGGCCACCCGGAACCGGCCCACCAGGAGCCACTTGGCGGCCGTGGCGATCGACGCGGCGACCACCGCCGCGGCCAGCAGCACCGGCGCGCCGACCAGTGCGGCCAGGCCCAGCCCGCCCACGTCGAAGGCGCGTTCCTGGGCCAGTACCACGGCCTCCATCAGTACCAGCGCGCACACCAACGGCAGCAGCCGGCACAGTTCAACCGCGATCCGCGCCGCCATCAACCGGCGGCTGGGCGCGAACGTGCGCGCGGGATCGGCCGGCGCCGCCACCCGAGGCAGCGACATCGCGGGACGGCCCAGCCAGGACGAGCCCGGCTCGCTGTGCGCGGGCGCGTCCGAGAGCACGCCGATCAGGCCGTGCTCGGGCACCTCGCGGCCGCCCGCGACGATCCCGGAATTGCCCACGAACGCACGCCTGCCGATCCGTACGGTCTCCAACCGCAGCCACCCGCCGCGCAGTTCGTAGGGCGCCACGAGGGTGTCGTCGGCCAGGAACGCGCCGTCCTCGATCCGGGTCAGCGAGGGCAGCGCGAGCACCGTGGAGATCTCCGCGCCCCGACCCACCCGCGCACCCAGCAACCGCAACCACACCGGTGTGGCCAGGCTCGCGTAGAGCGGGAACAGGCTCGCCCGCGAACCGTCCAGCAACCGGGTGACCAGCCAGGCCCGCCAGGCCACCGGACCGAACTGCGGATGCAGCCCGGGCCGAATGCCGCGCCCGAGCAGCCGCACCGTCACGGTGAGCACGAACAACCAGCACAGCACGCCCACGAGCGCGAACACCGGCGCCGCCGGAAGCAGCAGCGCGGTCGCCGCGGTCAGCGTCGGACAGTCCCGGACGAGCCGGTAGGCGCCGATCAGGACGGGCACGGCGGCCGTGAAGGCGAGCACCGGTTGCACCGCGAGTCCGAGCGGGTAGGCGAGCCGCCACCATCGCGACGGCGCGGTGGTTCGCGGAGTCGGCCGCTCGGCCGGGCCCACCGCCCGGGCCGGCGAACCGGCCCAGCTCTCCCCGGCCGGGACCGCACCGGACAGGCAGCCGCCCGAGGCCAGTTCGGAGCCGCGTCCCAGCACCGCGCCGGGCAGCAGCGTGCTGCGATGGCCGACGCGGGCGCCCGCGCCGACCCGGACCGCGCCGATCCGCAGCCGGTCGCCGTCCAGCCACCACCCGGACACGTCCGCCTCGCGCTCGACGCCGCATTCGTCGCCGAAGGTGCCCAGCCCGGTGACCGGCGGCAGCGTGTGCAACGCCACGTCGCGGCCGACCCGACAGCCCAGCGCGCGGGCGTAGACCGCCGCCCACGGGGTGCCCAGCAGTGCCCGCACCCCGAACGTCGTGACGATGCGTTCCGCGGTCCACAGCCGCAGATGCACCGACCCGCCGCGCGGGTACTCGCCCGGTCGCACGTCCCGGGTCAGCATGCGCGCCGCACCCGCGCCGATCGCGAGCCGGACCGGCGCCGCGCACAGCACGAACCAGCCCAGCAGCACCAGCCACCACGACGTGTAGGGCGCCCACGTCTTCGCTCCGACCATCGCGATCACGTTGTCGACGGCGGCGAGTGCGACCAGGGCGCGCAGCCCCAGGATGCCGAACAGGCCGGTCTGGAACAGGAATTGGTAGCCGCCCACCCAGCGCGGGACCGGCCGGATCTCGCGGGTCTCGGGCTCGGCGGGCGCCGACGCGTCCAAGTGCGCGGCCATGCCGACCAGGGTGGGATGGCGGTACAGGTCGGCCACGGACAGGCCCGGATGCCGCTCGCGCAGGGTGGATGCCAGCCGGGCGGCGGCCAGACTGGTGCCGCCCAGCGCGAAGAAGTCGGCATCCGCGTGCGGTCGCACGCCCAGCAGCCGATTCCAGTCCTCGGCGAGTCGACCCGCGGTACCGTCGAGCCGTTTCGCGGTATCCGCGGGCGAGGCCGGCGGCCAGGGCAGCGCGTCGCGATCCACCTTGCCGGAGGTACGGGTGGGCAACGCGTCGATCTCGGCCAGCACCGGCACCAGCGACCCGGGCAGTCGCTCGGCCAACTGCAACCGGGCCTGGACCGGGTCGAATCCGGGCCCGTCCGAGGTGCGATCGGTGACCACATAGCCCACCAGGACCGCTAGGCCGCCGGGGGTCTGTCGCACCGTCGCCGCCGCGCCGAGCACACCGGGCAGCGCGCCGAGCGCCGCGTCGATCTCGCCGAGTTCGATCCGCCGGCCGCCCACCTTGACCTGGTCGTCGGCCCG
Organism: Embleya sp. NPDC005575; assembly: GCF_040605455.1. Taxonomy (NCBI): domain Bacteria; kingdom Bacillati; phylum Actinomycetota; class Actinomycetes; order Kitasatosporales; family Streptomycetaceae; genus Embleya; species Embleya sp. NPDC005575. Next base: position 26,534 of record NZ_JBEXCV010000099.1, read on the forward strand.
GCCCAGGAAGACCAGGCCCTCGGGATCGGCGCGGACCAGATCGCCGGTCCGGTACGCCCGCTCGGTCTCCAGCGCCGCGCACGGACGGAACCGGTCGGCGTCCCTGATCGGGTCCAGGTAGCGCGCGGTGCCGACGCCGGCGATCAGCAACTCGCCCTCGGCGCCCCACGGGACGGGCCGGCCGGTCTCGTCCGCCACGGCCAGTCGCCAACCCGCGAGCGGCAGGCCGATGCGCACCGGTCGATGCGGGCGCAGCCGGGTCGCGCAGGCGACCACGGTGGTCTCGGTCGGACCGTACGTGTTCCACATCTCCCGCTCGGGCGCGGCGGCGAATCGGGCGACCAGTTCGGCCGGGCACGCCTCGCCGCCGACGATCAGCAACCTGACCGCCGCGAGTGCCTCGTCCGGCCACAGCGCGGCCAGAGTCGGCACGGTGGAAACGGCGGTGATGCCGCGCTCGGCCAGCCACGGCCCGAGTTCGGGCCCGGCCCGGACCAGGGCCCGCGGGGCGGGTACCAGACACGCGCCGCTGCGCCAGGCCAGCCACATCTCCTCACAGGACGCGTCGAACGCGACCGAGAGCCCGGCCAGGACCCGGTCGCCCGGGCCCAACGGCCGCTCCGGCAGGAAGAGTCGAGCCTCCGCGTCGACGAAGGCGGCGGCGCTGCGGTGGGTGACGGCAACGCCCTTGGGCGCACCGGTGGAGCCGGAGGTGAAGATGATCCACGCGACGTCGTCGGGCGTCGGTGCGTGGGGTTCGGTGCGCGACGCGGCGTCAGCCCGGGTCGCGGTCGGCGTGGGGTCCGGGTCGCCGGTCAGGATCGCGTGCACGCCTGCCTCGCGGAAGACGGTCGCGGCCCGCTCGTCGGGGTCTTCGGCGTCCACCGGCACGTAGCCGGCGCCGCTGCGCAGGGCCGCGAGAATCGACAGGTACAACTCGGCGGTGCCGGACGGAATTCGAATTCCGATGCGATCGCCCGGGCCGATTCCGTGCGCGGCCAGTCGCCGGGCGCGGTGTTCGACCTCGGCGCGCAATCGCCGATAGTCGAACACCTCGCGGCCGGTGTCCAGGGCGGGTGCGTGCGGGTGGTTTTCCACCGTGGCGTCGAGGATGTCGAGGAGAGTGCGCGAAGCGGGCGCGGCGGCACCGTGATACACCGCCGGGCCCGCGGACGGTTCTCCGGGGCGGGGAGGATGGTCGGACGGGTGCATGGGCGGTTCTCGGTTCGTTCGGAAACGATCGACACGACGAGCTTCGGACATCCCGTCGAACGGCGCCCGGTGAAATCGAGTCGCGATCGCCCGGTTGACACTCGGTGATTCGAACAAGTGGTGTTTCGGCTGCCGAACCGGATTTCCCGGCCGTTCCCGGATTCGGGGGGGCGAATATTGATCGCCCATGGCGAGCTCTTGGTATGGACCTGACGTTCTTTTCGGCGCACGTTCGGGTCATTCGATCCATGCGCGCGAGTGGGCGCACCGGTCGAATCGGGTCGCGGACCCGCCCGTCAGCTCCGGCCGCCGAGCCGGCGCCCGAGCCGCGATCCGACTCGTGGTCCGACGTCCTGTGCGATCCGGGCACAGCCCACCGCGGCGGCCAGGCACAGGATCGACAGGGCGCCGAGCAGCAGCGGGATGGAGCAGGCCGCGGAGGAGACCTCGAAGACCGCGCCGAGCAGCGGCGGGAAGGCGATGCCGCCGATCATCGAGGCCGCGATCACCCACGCGGCGGCGCTCGCCGAACCCGGGACGCGTTCGGCCAACCAGGCCAGTCCGGTCGGGAAGATCGGCGCGATGGCGAGTCCGACGCCCAGGTATGCGTACGGGGCCAGGACCGGCACCGCCGCCAGGAACAGGAAGCCGGTCATCGCCGCGCAACTGCCCGACACCACCACCCGCGGGCTCAGCCGCAGGCTGATCGGCGCGACCAGGAAGCGGCCGACGGTCATCGCGAGCCAGAATCCGGCGGTTGCACCGGCGGCGGTCGAGGTGGAGTGGCCGAGCGCCTCCAGGTGGGTGGGTTCCCAGCCGCCGACGCCGGTCTCGATGCCCACGTGCAGGATGTACAGGGTGACGAAGGCCGCCATCAGTATCGCCGTCGTGCGCGGCGGGCTTTCGCCGGCCCGTGCGGGACCCGCGCTGCCGGTCGGAGCGTCGCGCACCGCGAGCAGCGGCGGGACGATCAGCACGGAGGCCACCGCGCAACCGACGAACACCACGGGATAGCGGTTCGCGCCGAGTGCGCCGAGCAGGGCCGGTCCGGCGATGGCGCCGAGACCGAAGTGCGCGTTGAGGATGTTGAGCATGGCGGGGCCGCGGCGGCCGAAGCCGGCCGCGACCATCACGTTGAGGCCGTAGTCGATTCCGCCGAAGCCGAGCCCCAGCACGAACACCGCGCCCAGCGCGAGCGGCCAGGACCCGGCGAGGCCGAACCCGGTGGCGCCTGCGGCCATCGCCAGGCAGGAGATCGCCAGGAGTCGGCGATCGGGCCCGCGGCGGCGGAGCGCGGCGCCGCCGAGTACGCCGAGCAGCGCGCCGGCGAAGTGTGCGCTCAGCGCGAGTCCGGCGCTGGCGGGGCCGAGGTCGAACTCCTCGCGCAGCGCCGGGATGGCCGGTCCGTACAGCGCCTGGAGCGCGCCGATCAGCACGAAGGCCACGCATGCGGCGATCGCCGCGCCGGGTGGGAACGCCGGGACGTCGGCGGGTCGGTCGGGGGGCTGCGGCACCGGCCGCCCGGACCCGCCGGCGTGCGGAGGCACGGTCGCGGGTGTTTGCGGGTGGGCTTGGTGTCCGGGTATGCCGCCGGGGGTGTCGGCCGGGGCGTCGGCCTCGGTGCTCACCGGACCGACCCGGTGGCCCGGGCCCGGTCCAGGTCGGCGCGCAGCGTGGGGGTGTCGGTGAACAGGAGCGACTCGATGCCCAGGGCCCTGGCCGCGTCCAGGTTCTCCGAACGGTCGTCGACGAACAGTAGTTCGCCCGGCCGCGCCTCCAGTTGCGCGCACAGGCGGTGGTAGATGCGCGGGTCGGGCTTGGCCAGGCCCAGGTCGGCGCTGAACAGCCGGTGGCGGAACACCCGCGCCCACGGCTGCTCGTCGATACGGCGGGCCATTTCCGCCGGGGCATTGGACAGCAGCGCCAGGGCGACACCCCGGTCGGCGAGCTCGGCCAGTTCGGCCAGCAGGTCGAGGGTGTCCTGGTTCAGGTGCATCCACGCGGCGAGGTCGCCGGCCACCAGCAGGTCGAGCCGATCCGGGTCCGGTACCGGGCGATCCAGCCGTGCGCACAGGCCGTTCCAGAACTCGGCGGCGCTCAGGGTGCCCGCGTCGTAGGCCGCACGATCGGGCCAGTAGGCGGGCCAGAACTCGGCCGGGGTCACCCCGACGGTGCGGGCCAGGGCCTCGCTCGCGTGGTCGGGCGGCGGCATGCAGATGACCCCGCCGAAGTCGAAGACGATCCACTCGGTGCGCATGGAAGCTCCTTGATCGAGTTGCTTGAACCGCTTGGGTCGCTGGGACTGTTTGACTCGATTGACTTTCGAACATACAACACGTTTGATTGAACACATGGAAGGTTCGGAACGCCAGCTTTTGCTCATCGAGAGAATGCGCACGTCGGAACGCGTCACCGTGGCCGAGCTGGCCGAGGAGACCGGTTGCTCGGAGATGACCATCCGTCGCGACCTCGACCAACTCGCCGAGCAGGGCGTGCTGCGCCGGGTCCGCGGCGGCGCGGTCAGCCTGGTGTTGCGCGGCGAGGTGTTGCCGTTCGGCGTACGCGAGCACGAGGCGCCGGAGAGCAAGCGCCGAATCGCCGCCGCGTTCGACGCGCTGGTCACCGACGGCGAATCGCTGATCCTGGACGGCGGCACCACCAGCCTGGCCATCGCCCGGGTGCTGGCCCGTCGCCGGGTCACCGTGGTCCCACTCGACCTGCATGCGGCGTACGTCCTGGGCAACGCGCCCGACGTACGCCTGCTGGTCCCCGGCGGCCGGACCACGCCCGGCGCGCTGACGCTGGGCGGCCATCTCACCGAGACCTCGCTGCGCACGCTGCGCGTGGACACCACGGTGCTGGGTGTCTGCGGTTTGTCCGTCGACCACGGCCTGACCGCCAACGACCTGACCGAGGTCCCGATCAAGCAGACGGCCATCGCCTCGGCGCAGCGCGTGGTCGCGGTTTGCACCGGAAGCAAGTTCGGCCGCACCGGCCTGGGTCACGTCTGCCCGGCCACCGGCCTCGACATGGTCATCACCGACGAGAGCGCGCCGATCGAGGCGGTGTCGGGCCTGCGCGACCTGGGCGTGGACGTGCGGGTGGTGTGACGCGCCCCCGATCCCGGAGTGCTCGGCGGTCGGTCGACTTCAGGTTCCGGTGAGGTGGCCGTGCCGGTCGTCGTTGCGGCGGGCCGGCACGGCCGCACAACGACCGGCGCCGGCCGAGGTGATCGGCCCGGGGAGGGTCGCGGTCACGGGCAGTAGGTTCGGGCGATCCCGCTCGCACGGATGAGCGGGCACGAGCGGCCACGAAGGGCGGAACACGTGTCGAAGGCGAGCTCTCCGGGGTCCATCACGTCGCGCCGAACGTTCGCGACCTGGCCGCCTCGGTCCGGTGGTATTCCGAAGTCCTGGATTTCGTACCGGTGTTCCCCTGGGACACGGACGACTTCGACCGGCGGATCATGCGTCACCCCGGCGGCGTGGTCGTCGCGCTGACCCGACACCGGCACGCGGACGCCGGCGCGGCGTTCAACGAGCGCACGCCCGGTCTCGATCACCTGGCCTTCACCGTGGACACCCGCGCCGACCTGGAGGCGTAGGAGGCTCGGCTGACCGAGGCCGGCGTCACCCACTCGGGAATCCGGGTCACCCCCGCGACGGGCTTCACGCTGATCGCGTTCCGCGACCCGAACGACATCCAATTGGAGATGTATCTCGCGTAGCCCGAATCGCCGCCCCATCCCCCGCTTTCTCCCGCCTTGCCGCTTGCGACCAACTCCCTTTCCGTATGGGGTCGTTACCCCTGCGTGACGGATCTTGACGCGCTTCGATCGGAGTTGGACCATGAGCGCTCGTGCTTGATCGACGAACGGGGGAATGTATGTCGAAGTTGACACGACGCATGGCGGGTCTGGCACTCGCGGCGTCGGCATCGGTGGGGCTGGTGACGGTGGGAGCCGGCTCCGCGCAGGCGGCGAGCGGAAGCTACATCGCGACCTACCGATACCTGGACGAGTGCCGGAACACCGGCGCGATGTACGTGCACTACGCCGGTGCGAGCACATACCACTGCACCGGCAACGGCGCGGTCGGCTTCTCGCTGTACGTGGAGTACTGGGCCTGATCCGAAACCGGGTACCGCCCCTGCTCTCACCGAGGGGCGGTACCCGGCGGCCCGGCGTCGAGTACGTCGGGGGCTCGGTGGTGGTCGGTGCTCAACCCACCGTCGCCGTGGGCGCCTTCCCGGGCACCGGCTTCGTCGCCTCTCCCGTGACCGCCGCGTTCCCGCGCGGCGGGCGGATGCCGAGCACCGCGCACGCCGCCGCCACCGCCGGGGCGACCAACGAGCGCAGATCCTCGTATCCCTCCAGCACCGCCAGCGGGACGGTCAGCGCCGCCAACGCCGCGATCGCGCGCACATCGCCGGCCGAGTCGTGCGCGCACCCGCGCGCCAGCGCCTGCTGGGTGCGCTCTCGGCACACCATCGCCCGCTCGCCCAGCACCGGCACGGACTTGAAGGTCCGGTCGAACATGAGAATGATCAGCCGGCGTCGATCGCCCGCGTACAGCTCGCCCATCGCGAGCAACAACTCGCGCGTGGCGGCGGGCGAGAAGGACTGGCCCTCGGCCCGGTCCAGGATCTCCTCCAGTTCGGCGATGGCCGGCTCGACCAGGTCGGCGAGGATCTCTTCCTTGGTCCGGAAGTAGTAGTACAGGGCCGCCTTGGTCACCCCCGTCGCGTCGGCGATGTCCTGGAGCGTGGTGGCGCCGTAGGTCTTGTCGGCGAACAGGGTCAACGCGGTCTCGCGGACCCGGCGCCGGGTGTCGCCTCGTTGGCCGGTCACGTGCGATCCCTTCCCGGTTGCAGGCGCTGTGTGTGCCGTTCGACACCTATATCTACTGTACGGCCAGTAGAAACTACGCCCCACGTAGTACGCGTGTCCACACCTTCGGAAGGACGTACGCGGGGCTTGGGGCCCGGCATAATTTCTACTGTCCGGCTAGTAAAACTGCTCGGCCATTCGGGCATGTGACCTGCTCACACCTGCCGGACCGTTGTTTACGCCTGCCCATACCCGCTCGCTTCACACTCCTTTCGGATCCCGCCCGGTGCCGGTGACACGTGTCGCCCCGGGCCGATCCCGCACGCCTTTGTTCCCCACGTCCCGACTCGCACGAGCCTGGAGACTCCTTCATGGCCACATTCCTGTACCGACTCGGTCGGGCCGCCTTTCGGCGGCGACGCCTGGTCGTCCTGCTCTGGGTTGCGATCCTCGCCCTGGTCGGATTCGGCGCCTCGCAGGCGTCCGCTCCGGCCGCCAAACCCTTCTCGGTTCCCGGCATCGAGGCGCAGAAGGCCGTCGACCTGTTGAAGGCCCGCACGCCCGAGGCCGCCGCCGGTGGTGCGAGTGCGCGGATCGTCTTCCGCGCGCCCGCCGGCCAGCAGATCGACGCCGCCCAGAACAAGGCGGCCGTCCTGCAGGTGGTCGGCGCGCTCAAGGGCACCGACCAGGTGGCCAGTGCCGCCGACCCGTTCGAGGCGGGCACGGTCAGCAAGGACCACACCACCGCGTATGCGGCTGTGGCCTACCAGGAACCGGCGGACACGCTGCTCGACAAGACCCGCGACACGCTCTCGCACGCGGCGCAGCAGGGCCGCGACGCCGGCCTGATCGTCGAGGTCGGCGGTGACGCGCTCCAGACCGACTCCGGCCCGGGCAACGGCGAGATCGTCGGCATCCTGATCGCGGCCGTGGTCCTGGCGATCACCTTCGGCGCCATGATCGCCGCAGGTCTGCCGCTGCTCACCGCGCTGCTCGGCGTCGCGGTCGGCGTCGGCAGCATCACCGCCCTCGCGGGCGTGTTCGACCTCTCCCCCACCACCTCGACGCTGGCGATGATGCTCGGCCTGGCGGTCGGCATCGACTACGCGCTGTTCGTGGTCTCGCGCTATCGCAGCGAGCTGACCCAGGGCCGCGAACCCGAGGACGCGGCCGGCCGGGCGGTGGGCACCGCGGGCTCCGCGGTGGTCTTCGCCGGCCTCACCGTGGTGGTCGCGCTCGCCGGCCTGGCCGTGGTCGACATCCCGATGCTGACCGAGATGGGCCTGGCCGCGGCCGGGACCGTCGCGGTCGCCGTACTGGTCGCGCTGACCTTCGTGCCGGCCATCCTGGGCTTCGCGGGCAAGCGCATATTCGGCCGCAAGGACCGCAAGCGCTTCGCCCGGCGGGAGGCCGAGATCGCCGCCGGCGGCTCCGGTCACCGGCGGGGCACGGACAAGCCCAACATGGGCACCCGCTGGGCGCAGTTCGTGCTGCGCCGCCCGGTCAAGGTCCTGGTGGTCGCGGTGCTGGGCCTGGGCGCACTCGCGCTGCCCGCCACGAGCATGGAGCTCGGTCTGCCGGACGACAGCGTGAAGTCGACCGACACCACCCAGCGTCGCGGCTACGACCTGCTGACCGACAGCTTCGGTCCCGGCTTCAATGGGCCGCTCCTGGTCGTGGTGGACGCCGCGAAGAACAACAACGGCAGGGCCGCGGCGGCCGAGGTCACCAACGCGCTGGGCAAGGTCAAGGGCATCGCCTCGATCGCTCCCGCCACCTTCAACAAGGCGGAGAACACCGCGATCATCGAGATCACACCCGCTTCCAAGCCGAGCAGCAACGCCACCAAGGACCTGGTGCACGCGATCCGTGCCACGGCGGACGAGACCAAGGCCCGTACCGGTGCCGACACGCTCGTCGGCGGCGGTCCCGCGCTGAACATCGACTTCTCCCAGCGCCTGAACGACGCGCTGCTGCCCTACCTGGCCCTCGTGGTCGGCCTCGCGATCCTGCTGCTGATGGCGGTGTTCCGGTCGATCCTGGTGCCACTCAAGGCGGCCGGCGGCTTCCTGCTCTCGGTGGTCGCCTCGCTCGGCGCGGTGGTCGCGGTGTTCCAGTGGGGCTGGTTCGGCAACCTGATCGGGGTCGACCAGACCGGGCCGATCATGAGCATGATGCCGATCTTCCTGGTCGGCATCGTATTCGGACTCGCGATGGACTACGAGGTCTTCCTGGTCACCGGGATGCGCGAGGCGTACGTGCACGGCGAGAGCCCGAGGCAGTCCGTGGTCAGCGGGTTCAAGCACGGTGCACGGGTGGTCACGGCCGCCGCGCTGATCATGATCGGGGTGTTCGCCGGCTTCATCGGGGCGCCCGACTCGATGGTCAAGATGATCGGCTTCGGCCTCGCCTCCGCCGTCCTGTTCGACGCGTTCGTGGTCCGGATGACCATCGTGCCGGCGGTACTGGCCCTGCTCGGCAAGTCCGCGTGGTGGCTGCCGGCGTGGCTGAGCAAGCTCATCCCGAACGTGGACGTCGAGGGTGAGGGGCTGCGCAGGTACCTGGGCGACGACGCCGCGGCCGCGAAGGCGAAGGCGTTCGACCCGGCGAACGGCGACCTGCAGGACGTCGACCCCGATCGGGACGCGATCCGGGTCTGATCGAACCGGCATGGGGACGGGGTGTGCCCGTGCGGGAACTAGGGCACACCCCGTTTAGTGGCGCCGGGGGGCGGGGGGGCTTACGCGTTTCCGGGGGGGGGTGGTGAGACG
>NZ_JBEXCV010000100.1:0-35202 GCF_040605455.1 Embleya sp. NPDC005575
GCCAACCGGGCACCGGCCGCACCGGCGGCGGCACGGCCGGCACCGGCGCCGGCGCGGACCTCACCACCGGCACCGTGAAAGTTGTGGACAACTCTTTCATCTACGTCTCAGATTCGGCCGGCAACATCATCAAGGTGAAAACCGATGCCGGTACCAGGATCCAGGTCGTCCGCGACGGCAAGACCGTCGACCTCAAGCCCGGCGACGCCGTCGTGGTGCGCGGCGCCACCGGCGCCGACGGCTCCGTGACCGCCACCTCGGTCACCGAGGGCACCGGCGCGGCCGGACGTCCCGGGGCCGGCGGCGGCGCGGGCAACGGCACGGGCGGAGCGGGCTGACGTGGCTTCGCCCGTCGAGGTCGGCGCCCGGGCCCGCCTACTGGTCGTCGACGACGAGCCCAACATCCGCGAACTCCTGTCCGCCAGCCTGCGCTTCGCCGGATTCGAGGTCGACTCGGCGGCGGACGGCGCGGACGCGCTGGCGGCGGTGGCACGCTGTCGGCCGAGCCTGGTTGTGCTCGATGTGATGCTCCCGGACATGGACGGCTTCGAGGTGGTCCGCCGGCTGCGCGCCGACGGGACCCACCTGCCGGTGTTGTTCCTGACCGCCAAGGACACCACCAAGGACAAAATCACCGGATTGACCCTGGGCGGGGACGACTACGTCACCAAGCCGTTCAGCCTGGAGGAGTTGATCGCCCGCATCCACGCGGTGCTGCGCCGGGTGGACGGCGGCGCGGGCGTGCCGACACCCTCGAACCGGATTGTGGTCGCCGACCTCGAACTCGACCCGGACGGCCACGAGGTATTGCGCGGCGGCCGGCCCGTGCCGCTCTCACCCACGGAGTTCAAGCTGCTGCGCTACCTGATGCTCAACACCGGCCGGGTGGTGTCCAAGACCCAGATCCTGGACCACGTCTGGCAGTACGACTTCGGCGGCGACCTGAGCATCGTCGAGTCCTACATCAGCTATCTGCGACGCAAGGTCGAACTGGACGTCGGCGGTTGCAAGTTGATCCACACCGTGCGCGGCGTCGGCTACGTGCTGCGCCGCCCGCAACCGACGGTCTGACGGCGCGCCGATGCGCCTCCCGCACCCGAGCCGGTCCTCGCTGCGCGTCCGGGTCCTGATCATCGCGATGGCCCTGGTCGCCGTCGCGCTGTTGGTCAGCCAGACGGTCGTGGTGGGTTCACTGCGCGGCTACCTCACCGATCAGGTGGACCGGCAACTGGGCCAGGCCGCGCACGGGATGGCATTCCGCCTGCCGGAGGGCCCCGGCGAGCAGCGCGGCGGCCCGTCGGGCAACCGCGGCCGGGCGCCCGGAATCCTGCCGAGCCGAATCGTGGCCGAGTACCTGTATCCGGACGGCGATACCCGCCAGCGAATCCGCTCGCCGGGCACCGAGGAGGAACTGGGGCCGCGGTTGCCGAGGCTGGACATCGCGGCGGTCCTGGCCCTGAACCGACGCCCGTTCGAGACCGACTCGGTGACCGGCGGCGCGCGCTGGCGGGTGCTCGCGGTGCCGATGGCGGGCGGCGAGGGCAGCGTGGTGCTGGCCCAGCCGATGAACGACGTACGGGCCACGGTGGACCGGATGCGCACGGTGTGCCTGGTGATCGGCCTGACCTGCCTGGCCGTACTGGCGGCGGCCGGCTGGTTCGCGCTGCGCGGCGGCCTGCGCCCGCTGCGCCGGATCGAGGAGACGGCGGCGGCGATCGCGGCCGGGGACCTCTCGCATCGGGTCCCGGTACCCGCGCCCGGAACCGAGATCGGCCGGCTGTCCACGTCGATCAACGGCATGCTCGCGCAGATCGAGACCGCGTTCGCGGCCCGGGCCGAGTCGGAGACCCGGATGCGCCGATTCGTCGCCGACGCCGGCCACGAACTGCGCACCCCGCTGGCCAGCGTGCGCGGCTTCGCCGAGTTGTACCGGATGGGCGCGCTGACGGATCCGGCCGAGGTGGCCCGCACCATGCGCCGGATCGAGGACGAGGCGATCCGGATGGGCGGCCTGGTCGAGGACCTGCTGCAACTGGCCCGCCTGGACGAGCAGCGCCCCCTTGGCAACGAGCCGGTGGACCTGCGCATCCTGGCCGCCGACGCGGTGCACGACATCAAGACGCTGGCCCCGGACCGCTCGGTGACCCTCACCGGGTTGGACGGCGGCGCAGCCCATCCGGTGACCGTCTTCGGCGACGAGTCGCGGCTGCGTCAGGTGGTGGCCAACCTGGTCTCCAACGCGCTGACCCACACCCCGACCGGAACCGCGATCCGCATCGCGGTGGGCCGAACCCCCGCCCCGGACCCGTGCGCGGTCCTGGAGGTCACCGACGCCGGCCCCGGCCTGGCCCCTGCCGACGCCCAACGCGTCTTCGAACGCTTCTACCGCGTCGACTCCTCCCGCAGCCGCGCCGCGGGCGGCGGCTCGGGCCTGGGCCTGGCCATCGTCGCCGCCCTGGTCAACGCCCACGGCGGCCGAGTGGAGGTACGCACGTCCCCCGGCGCGGGCGCGGCCTTCCGCGTGCTGCTGCCGGCGCTTGTGGGGTGACCCTCGGGCTCCGGGCGGCCGGGCCTCCCGCGGGGCCGGTCCGAACACGCCGGCGGGCCGACTCGGAGGCCGGCCCGCAACGGGAGAGCAGGGGCTGTCGCGATGCAGGGGGTGTCGCGATCAGGCCTGCGCGGGCATCGCCGACATGTCCATGTACACGACCTCCCACAGGTGCCCGTCCGGGTCCTGGAAGCTGCGGCCGTACATGAACCCCTCATCCATCGTGTCGTTCGACTTGCCCGCCCCGGCCGCGAACGCCTTCTCGACCAACGCGTCGACACCCTCGCGGCTCTCCGCGCTCAGACACACGATCGCCTCGGTGGTCCGCGTCGCGTCGGCGACCTCCTTCTTGGTGAAGGTCTTGAAGAAGGGCTCGGCGAGCACCATCAGGTGGATCGTGTCACTGATCGCAAACGAGCTCGCCTTCTCGTCACTGAACTGCGCGTTCTGCTCGAACCCGAGCGCAGCGTAGAACGCGGTCGCCTTCGCGAGGTCCTTCACCGGCAGGTTCACAAAGATCATCGTGGCCATGATGCGCCCCATCTCGTACGTCTCGATGTCGTCGAAGGGTTGGACGGCTTCCCACCGAAAAACTCATCGGCCCCGCCCAAACTTTCCCGGTCCTCACCGCCCATCCACTCAAGAGCCACGAACACCCGGCAGCAACCGCACACCCCCAGCGCGGCGCTGGTGTACGGGCTGGTCCGGATGGCCGACCTCGCACGGGCGTTGTGCGTGGCCCGGATCGAGTTGGCCGCCGCGCACGTGACCCGCGAGCGGCTGCGGTTCGGGCACGACCTGCACGATCTGCTCGGGTTCAGCCTGTCCGCGCTGGTGCTCAAGAGTCAACTGGCGCTGCGCCTGGCCGAGCGCGACCCGGAGTCTGCGGCGACCCAACTCGCCGAGGGCCTGGCGATGGCCCGACAGGCGCCGGCCGACGTGGGCACGGTCGCGGGCGGGTATCGCGGGATGTCGTTGGCGGTGGAGGCGCGCGCCGCCCGGGACGTGCCGGCCGGGGCCGGGATGGTGGTGGAGATCGCCGTCGACGTGGGCGAGTTGCCCACCGGCACCGACACCGTGCCGGCGACCGTGTTGCGCGAGGATGCCACCAACGTGTTGCGGCACAGCGCCGCGAGCCGGTGCGCGATCACCGCGACGGTCGAGCCGGACGGTACGGTCGTCCTGGTCCTGACCAACGACGGCGTCCGCGCAGGCGTCGGTCACGCGCCGATCGGGGCGGGCCTGGGGCTGCGTTCGCTCGACGGGCGGCTGGCGACACTGGGCGGGACGCTCACCGCCGGCGTCGTCGGCGAGGCGTTCCGGCTGTCCGCGCGGGTGCCCGGCCGGGGGCGGACAGCGCCCGCGGGTGCGTGAATCCGCGCGGATGTGGCCGAAACGACGGACCTGTACCGAGAGTTCGGCTGCCCGTTGTCGTCCGTCGATGGTGGGATGGGGTATCACTGCATTGGCGATCGCACGTCACACGACATGCGCACGTCGCGCCGGCGCACGCCGGACTTCTACAGTCCTGTAGATTTACCCATCGGGCGGCCGTCGCGTGATCACCCGATCCGCCTGTACCCCGATATGCACGAGGGAAGGAAGCACTGCCATGGGAGTCAGTCTCGCCAAGGGCGGCAACGTATCCCTGTCCAAGGCCGCGCCCGGCCTCACCGCGGTCGCGGTGGGTCTCGGATGGGATGCGCGCAGCACGACCGGTGCGGACTTCGACCTCGACGCGAGCGCACTGCTGCTCGGCAACGACGGTCGGGTGCTGTCCGATCTGCACTTCGTCTTCTACAACAACCTGACCAGCCCCGACGGCTCGGTCCAGCACACCGGTGACAACCTCACCGGTGAGGGCGAGGGTGACGACGAGACCGTCAACGTCGACCTCGCGTCCGTGCCGGCCGACGTCCAGCGGGTCGTCTTCCCGGTGTCCATCCACGACGCGGTGGCCCGGGACCAGTCCTTCGGCCAGGTGCGCAACGCGTACATCCGGGTCGTCAACCGCGCGGACAACAACGAGCTCGCGCGCTACGACCTCACCGAGGACGCGTCCACCGAGACCGCGATGGTCTTCGGTGAGCTGTACCGCAACGGCAACGAGTGGAAGTTCCGCGCGGTCGGCCAGGGTTACGCCTCGGGTCTCGCCGGCATCGCGAAGGACTTCGGCGTCAACGTCTGAGCCGATTCCCGGGATTGCACCCGGGTGTACGACCCGCACGCGCCGTGCAGCAGGGCCGCATCGTCTTCGATGCGGCCCTGACGTCGAATCCGGGGGAACGATTCGACCCGGGCGGCGGTTGATCCTGAACCAGGGCACGAAACAGCACGGCGGCGGTGCCACCACCGCCCCGTACCGAACAAGGAGTGGCGTCATGGCCGGTCTCGACAAGCTGATCAAGAAGGCGACCGACTACGCCAAGAAGAACCCGGACAAGGTCAAGTCCATCGTGGACAAGGTGAAGAAGCAGGCGGACAAGCGCAAGGGTCACTGACCCCGACGCCCACCGGGCGCGTGGCCGCCTCCCCCGCCTGCCGCTACGGGAGCGGCCCGCCGCCCGAGGGCTCGGCGCCCTCGGGTGTGCCGTTCGGGGGTTCGGTGCCCGGCGTTTCGCCGTCCGGGGGTTCGGTGTCTTTCGGGTCGAGCGTCGCGGCCGGGTTCGCGCCCTCCGCTCCGTGCAGCGCCTGCGCCAGCGCGTCGAAGCCCGCCGCGAACGCGCTCGTGCTCGGCGCAGGCCCGGGACCGCGCAGCCGTCCGGCGAGCGCCGAGCCCAACCCGGCCATCCGGGTCACCTCGTCCGCCATCGTCTCCACGTCGTCCGGCCACGGATAGTCCGGCTGCGCGAGGTACAGCGCGACCAGGCCGTGCAGCGCCGCGAGCATCTGCAGGGTCAACCGGGTCGGGTCGCCGACCAGGACACCCGCGTCCAGACACGGCTGGATCGCCTCGCCGACGTAGGCCAGGCACGCGTTCGCCGCGGTCCACCCGGTCTGCGTGTCGGACTGCGGCCGCATCATCAACAGGCGGTACTGCACCGGGTGTTCGAGCCCGAAGCGAACGAACGCGGCACCGCGCCGGCGCATCGACTGATACGGGTCCTCGACGCCGGCCCCCACCTCGCGCATCCGCCGCCCGAGGTCCTCCCACACCGCGAGGCAGACCGCCTCGACCAGGTCCTGCTTGCTCGCGAAGTGCAGGTATACCGACGGAGTCGTCACACCCACCCGCGCGGCCACCGCGCGGAGCGTCAGCGCGGACTCGTCGCCCGCCTCCTCCAGCAGCGCGGTCGCCGCGCGCAGGATCTCGTCACGCAGCAGCGCCCCGTCGCCGGGACGGGCGCGAGTGCGGGATCGGCTTGTGGGAGGCACGAGCCCAGTTTGACAGCCATCGAGTTGACGTTGTCAACTTGACGACGTCAACTCAGATGAGGGGTTCGGGATGAGCACTACGTCGTCGACTGCGGGACCGACCGGTCTGGAGCAACTCCAGGCATTGCGGGAACACGGCATGCCCACGGGAATCGGCCCGTTCATCGGCATGGAGCCGGAAGAGGTCGAGGACGGTCGAATCGTGTTCAGCGCATCCGCGCGCCCCGAGTTCGCCAACCCGATCGGCACCATGCACGGCGGCATCGCGGCCACCCTGCTCGACTCCGCGATGGCCTGCGCGGTGCACACCACACTGCCGCCCGCCACCGGCTACACGTCGCTGGACATCTCGGTGCGCTACCTGCGCCCGGGCCCGCTGGACGGCAGCAAGCTGCGCGCCGAGGGCCGGGTGATCCACCGGGGTCGCACCATCCGCACCGCCGAGGCCGAACTCACCGACCACCAAGGTCGGTTGCTCGCCACCGCGACCACGACCTGCCTGATCATGCCGCTGGGCTGAGACCCGCTACGCCATCGGCGGCGAGGTATCGGATCGGTCGCCCGCCGCCGGGGCTCCGGACGGGCGCGGCATGAACTTGTGGACGGGGTGGTCGGCGAGCCCCGACGCGGTCTCCATCCGGGCGAATCGGCAGGCGATTTCGTAGTCGAACGGGCTGCTGTCCCATCCGCCCGCCGGCCGTGGATCACGCATCGGCGCCGCCGATCCGCTCGACTCCCGCCGGAAGCCGCGCCGGGACCAGGAAGGCGCGCAGTTCGTCCCGGAAGGCGCGCGCCGCGTGGGTGAGCGCGGCGTCGCTGCGGTGCGCGAGGGCGATGGTGCGGGACAGGCCCGGCGGGGTGAGCGGCGTCGCGGTCAGGCCCGGCCGCCCGGCCAGCACCATGCTCGGCACGATAGCCGGCCCCAGGCCCACCTCGACGAACCGCAGCACCGCGTCCATCTCGCCTCCCTCGATCGCGAACTCCGGCTCGAAACCCGCATCGTGACACGCCGTCAAAGTCGCCTCGCGAAGGTCGTAGCCGTCCCGGAACATCACCAGCCGCACCCCGCGCAGCGCCTCGATGGGCACCGTGGCACCGGCCACCGGCGGCGTTCCCGCGAGCACCAGATCCTCGCGCAGCAGCGGCTCGGTGGTCAGCGCCGCGCCCACCCCCTGCGGCGGCACCACGATCAGCGCCAGATCCAGGTCACCGCGCAGCAGCGAGCGCACCAGGTCGCGCGAGCCGTTCTCGTCGACCAAGAGCCGGATGCCCGCGTAGCGCTCCTGGAAGCTGCGCAACACCTCGGCCAGCAGGCTCGCCGACAACGACGGCGTGGCGCCGATCCGTACCCGGCCCGAGCGCAGCCCGACCAGTTCGGCCACCTCCAAGTACGCCACGTCCACGTCCGCCAGGATCCGCCGCGCGATCGGCAACAGCCGCTCCCCTGCCGGGGTCAACGCGATGTTTCCGCGTACGCGCGTGAACAACTCGGCACCCAGCTCGTGCTCCAGGGCCCGAATCTGCTTGGACAACGACGGCTGGGCGACGTGCGTGCGCGCCGCCGCGCGGGTGAAGTGCCGGGTCTCGGCGACCGCGACAAAGTAGACGAGCTGCTGAAACTGCATGCGTCAAGCCTTGCATAGCCATCGGCTATCGGAACCAGGCATTTCCGGTCTTGGACGGCATGACCTTGGTCCGCCTACCGTCGAACGCATGGCGACCCTGACCCGCGCTCCCGCATCCGCCGGGCGGCGCAGGCAGGGAGCGTCGCACCGCTCGACCGTCGTGATGAAAATCGCGATGGCGCTCAGCGGTGCCGTGCTCCTTGCCTATCTGACCGCCCACATGCTGGGCAATCTGAAGATCTTCTTCGGCGAGTCGAGCTTCGATCACTACGCCCACTGGCTGCGCACCATCGGTGAACCGCTGGTCCCGCACGAGGGCACGCTGTGGATCATTCGCGCGGCACTGACGGTGAGTGTGGTCGTGCACATGGCGATGGCGATTCTGCTCACCCGGCGCGCCCACCGGGCCCGGCCGGTCAAGTACGTGCACCGCCCGCCGGTGCGGGGCTCGTACGCGGCTCGCACGATGCGCTGGGGCGGCGTGATCATCGCCCTGTTCGTGGTCTACCACCTGCTCGACCTCACCGTCGGGGTGGCCAACCCGGTCGGCGCCTCCGGGAAGCCGTACACGAACGTCACCGCCGACTTCGAGCACTGGTACATCACCACGATCTACACGGTCGCGGTCGTCGCGGTCGGCTTCCACCTGCGGCACGGCGTGTGGAGCATGACGCGCACCCTCGGTCGGCAACGACCGGGGACCGAACGGCTGATCGCCCGGATCGCGACCGGCTACGCCGTACTGATGACGGTCGGATTCCTGTCCGTGCCGTTCGCCGTGACCGTGGGAATCGTGGGGTGAACGTGATGGATCCGCACACCGAGTACGCCGAGAACGCCGAGTCAGCCGGACGCACCGAGTACGCGCGCTACACCGTCGGCGCGGAGATCGCCGACCACGCCGCCCCCGCCGGCAACCTGGCCGAGCGCTGGGAGCAACGCCGACTGGCCGCGCGGCTGGTCAACCCGGCGAACCGGCGCCGCCTCCCGGTGATCGTGGTCGGCACCGGCCTGGCCGGCGCTTCCGCCGCCGCGACGCTGGCCGAACTCGGCCACCCGGTCACCTCGTTCTGCTACCAGGACTCGCCGCGCCGGGCGCACAGCATCGCCGCGCAGGGCGGCATCAACGCCGCCAAGAACTACCGCGGCGACGGCGACAGTGTGGCCCGACTGTTCAAGGACACCATCAAGGGCGGCGACTTCCGCGCCCGCGAGTCCAATGTGCACCGACTGGCCGAGGTCAGCACCCGGATCATCGACCAGTGCGTCGCGCAGGGCGTGCCGTTCGCGCGTGACTACGGCGGCCTGCTGGACACTCGCTCGTTCGGTGGCGCCCAGGTCTCCCGGACCTTCTACGCGCGTGGCCAGACCGGCCAACAACTGCTGCTCGGCGCCTACCAGGCGATGGCGCGCCAGGTCGCGGCCGGCAACGTCACGGTGCACGCGCGCACCGAGATGCTCGATCTGGTGGTGGTGGAGGGGCGGGCCCGCGGCGTGGTGGTGCGCGACCTGGTCACCGGCGAGGTATCCACCCACCTGGCCGAGGCGGTCGTACTGGCCACCGGCGGCTACGGCAACGCCTACTTCCTGTCCACGAACGCGATGGGCTGCAACGCGAGCGCGGTGTGGCGCGCGCATCGGCGCGGCGCGCTGTTCGCCAATCCGTGTTTCACCCAGATCCACCCGACCTGCATCCCGGTCTCCGGAGAGCATCAGTCCAAACTCACCCTGATGAGCGAGTCGTTGCGCAACGACGGCCGGGTGTGGGTGCCCACCGCCGGCGGCGACGGCCGCGCGCCGGGCGACATCCCGGCGGCGGAGCGGGACTACTTCCTGGAGCGCATGTACCCGGCCTTCGGCAACCTCGTCCCGCGCGACATCGCCTCGCGCGCGGCCAAGCGGGTCTGCGACGAGGGGCGCGGCGTGGGACCGGGCGGGCTGGGCGTCTACCTCGACTTCGCGGACGCCATCGAGCGGCTGGGTGCACCGGCCGTCGAGGAGAAGTACGGCAACCTCTTCTCGATGTACGAGCGGATCACCGGTGAGGACCCGTACACCGTGCCGATGCGGATCTACCCGGCGGTGCACTACACGATGGGCGGGTTGTGGGTCGACTACGACCTCCAGTCCACCATCCCGGGCCTGTTCGTGATCGGCGAGGCGAACTTCTCCGACCACGGCGCGAACCGGCTGGGCGCCTCGGCGCTCATGCAGGGTCTGGCCGACGGCTACTTCGTGCTGCCGACCACGCTCACCCACTACCTCGCGGCGGGGCCGTTCGCACCGGTGGACGCGGACGATCCGGAGCTGGTGGCCACCGAGGCGGGCGTCCAGGATCGGGTCAAGCGGCTGCTCGCGATCGACGGAGACCTGTCCGCGGACCACTTCCACCGCGAGCTGGGTCTGCTGATGTGGGAGAAGTGCGGCATGGAGCGCGACGCGGCCGGGCTGCGCGAAGCGCTGGCCCGGATCCCGGAGCTGCGCGCGCAGTTCTGGTCGCGGCTGCGGGTGCCGGGCACCGGAGCGGGGTTGAATCAGGCGCTGGAGAAGGCCGGCCGGGTCGCCGACTTCCTCGAACTCGCCGAGCTGATGTGCCTGGACGCACTGCACCGCGAGGAGTCCTGCGGCGGCCACTTCCGCGCCGAGCACCAGAGCCCCGGCGGCGAGGCGGCCCGAGACGACGAGGCATTCGCCTACGTCGCCGCGTGGGAGTACACGGACGGCCCGCCGATCCTGCACCGCGAGCAACTCACCTTCGACAACGTCACTCCGGCCACAAGGAATTACGCGTGAAACTCACCCTGCGCATCTGGCGGCAGAAGGGTCCCGCGGACCGGGGCGGCATGGTCGCCTACGACGTGCCGGACGCGTCGGCGGACATGTCGTTCCTGGAACTGCTGGACGTGCTCAACGAGCGGCTCACCGAGAGCGGCGACGAGCCGGTGGCCTTCGACCACGACTGCCGCGAGGGCATCTGCGGTGCGTGCAGCCTGGTCATCGACGGGGTGCCGCACGGGCCGCAGAAGGCCACCACGACCTGCCAGTTGCACCTGCGGCACTTTCGCGACGGACAGACCATCGATGTCGAGCCGTGGCGTGCGGCGGCCTTCCCGGTGGTCAAGGACCTGGTGGTGGACCGCTCGGGCCTGGACCGGATCATCGAGGCGGGCGGGTACGTGACCGCGCCCACCGGCTCGGCCCCCGAGGCGCACGCGACGCCGATTCCCAAGGCCGACGCGGACGCCGCGTTCGAGGCCGCGACCTGTATCGGCTGCGGCGCGTGCGTGGCGGCGTGCCCGAACGGCTCGGCGATGTTGTTCACCGCGGCGAAGTCCACCCACCTGGGGCTGTTGCCGCAGGGCAGGGTGGAGCAGGACACGCGCGTCGAGGCAATGATCCACGCCCACGACGAGGCGGACTTCGGCGGCTGCACGAACACCGGAGAATGCACCGCGGTGTGCCCCAAGGGCATCCCGCTGGGCGTCATCGGCCGCCTCAACGGCGACGTCCTGGGCGCGCTCTGGCGTGGCCGCTAGGTTGCGGTGCTCGTCGCCGCATGGCGCTGCACCGAACCGGCCTTCGGCCGATTGGCCTCATGCGCCGGCCGGGCTACTCGGCCTCAAACGCCGGCCGGGCTGATTTGGCTGCGGTCGGGCTCGGCCCACCCGACCACACCCACGAACCTCAGCCCCCCGGGCCGAACCAGCCCCGCCGGCACTTGAGGCGAACCCAGCCCGGCCGGCGCATGAGCCCACCCAGCCCCGCCGGCGTTTGAGGCGAACCCAGCCCCGCCGGCGCATGAGCCCACCCAGCCCCGCCGGCGCTTGAGGCCAACCAGCCCCGCCGGCGCATGAGGCCAACCAGCCCCGCCGGCGCTTGAGGCCAACCAGCCCCGCCGGCGCTTGAGGCCACCCAGCCCCGCCGGCGCTTGAGGCGAACCCAGCCCCGCCGGCACTTGAGGCGAACCCAGCCCGGCCGGCGCTTGAGGCCACCCAGCCCGGCCGGCGCTTGAGGCGAACCCAGCCCGGCCGGCGCTTGAGGCCGACTTCAGGTCGATGTGATGGGCGCTCCGCCGCGGCCCCGCAAGGGGTAGTCCTGTGCCGCCTCAAGGTGTCGTACCGACTCGCGGTAGACCTCGCTCTCGTCGCCGGCCTCGATCAGCGCGATCAACCGCTCGTGATCACGCAATCCCGCGCGTCGAACCCGCTCCCCCGTATCGGCCAGCGCCTCCTGGGCCCACTCCCGCTCCTGCTGCGCCCACAACACCTCGACCGCACCGAGCAGGATCTTCATCGTCTCGTTGCCGCACAACAACACGAGCGCCTCGTGGAAGTCTCGCCCGGCCCGGATGTAGGCCGGCCCGTCCTCGACCGCGCGTTCCATCCGCGCGTGCACCTCGCGCAACCACGGCAGCACCTCGGTGGCCCGGTCCGGACGCGCCGCGCACAGCGCCGCGCAGACCGGCTCCAGGCGGCGCAGCGCCTGCGCCAGGTCGTCCAGGCGGACCTGGCGCGCGTGCATCACCATGCCGAACATGTGGGCCGCGTCCGCGGGTTGCGGGACGTGTACCACCGCACCGCCGGTGTTGCCGCGTTTGACGGTGATCAGGCCCTCGGTCTCCAGGATTCGAAACGCCTGCCGCAGCGTGGTGCGCCCGACGCCGAACTCGGCGATCAGGTCGTCCTGCTTGGGCAGCATGTCCCCGTCGCGCAGCGGCCCGTCCAGGATCCGGCGACGCAGCCGGCGGGCGAGCTCGTCCGCGATGCCGGCGTTGCGCAGGGATCGCTCGGTGCCGGCGCGGACCGGCTGCGCCTCCGGGTTCACGCCGGTACCGCCGCGGCGAGTTCGGCGACCTCGGCGACCTGGGTCGCGGTCAGTTCCACGACCGCGGCGGCGTTGGCCGACGCCTGCTCGGGGCGGGTCGCGCCGACCAGGACGGAGGCCACCTCGGGTTGCGCGGACAGCCAGGAGAGTGCGAGTCGGAGCAGGGTCAGATCCTGGCTCTCGGCGTAGGCGGTGAGTCGTTCGACGATGGCGAAGTTCTCGTCGGTGGCGACATTTCGGGCGAAGGACGGGATGGTCGCGAACCGGCTGTCCCGGGGAAACTCCTCGCCGCGCCGATATTTGCCGCTGAGCAGGCCGGACGCGAGAGGGAAGTACGGGATGACGCCGACGCCGAAGTGTCGGGCGGCGGGCACCATGTCCCGCTCGACGGTGCGGTCCAGCAGGCTCCACTCGATCTGCGCGGCGACGAAGCGGGTCGAGCCCGCGAGGTGTGCGGCGTCGGCGAGTTGCCACGCGGCCAGGTTGGAGGTGCCCGCGTAGCGCACCTTGCCCGCCCGGACCAGGTCGTCGAGCGCGCCGAGGGTCTCCTCGATCGGGGTCTCGGGGTCGGCGTAGTGCTGGTAGTAGAGGTCGATGTGGTCGGTGCCCAGGCGCCGGAGGCTGCCTTCGCAGCTGCGCACGATGTGCCGGCGCGAGGAGCCGCGGCCGTACGGCCCCTCGGTCACCTTCGCGCCGAACTTGGTCGCCACGACCACGTCCTCGCGGCGGTTGCCCAGCGCCTTGCCCAGCAGCACCTCGGATTGTCCGCCGCCGTACATGTCGGCGGTGTCGAACAGGGTCACTCCCGCGTCGAGCGCGGCGCCGACCACCTTGTCGGCACCGTCCTGGTCGATCCGCATGCCGAAGTTGTTGCAGCCGAGGCCGATCGCGGAGACCTTCAGACCCGATTTGCCCACAGTGGTGTAGCGCACGCTCAGCTCCCGTCGTCTTGTTCGTCCATCATAGCCATGATAGCTATGACACATCGTCAGCTGACGCTCCGTCAGCCTCGCTGCGATCGCGACATCACCACGAGGGTAGGCACTCATGCGCAAGATCCCGTACGCCGGCAGCGTGCACGACCAGAGCGAGATCGACGCAATGTTGGCGGTGCTGAACGGGCCGCCCTCGGCGATGGGCATCGGACGCAACGTGGCGGCCATGGAGGCGCGCGTCGCGGAGTTGTTCGGCAAGCGCAACGGCCTGATGTGCAACTCGGGTTCCTCCGCGCTCTACCTCGCGATCGAACTGCTGCGGCTGTCCCCCGGGGACGAGATCGTCACCTCCACGCTGACCTTTTCCACGGACATCGCACCGATGGTCAAGGCCAGTCTGGTGCCGGTGCTCGCGGACGTCGAGCCGGACACCTACCAGATCGACCCGGCCCGGATCGAGGCCCTGATCGGCCCACGCACCCGGGCGATCCTGACCCCCAACCTCGCGGGCAACGCCCCCGACTGGGACGTGATCCGCACGATCGCGGATCGGCACGGCCTCAAGGTGATCGAGGACTCCTGCGACGCGCTCGGCGCCACCTTGCGCGGGACGCCGACGGGTACCCGCGCGGACATCTCGGTGACCAGTTTCGCGATGTCGCACATCATCACCTGCGCGGGCAACGGCGGCATGGTGCTCACCGACGACGAGGACCTGCGCGACCGGGGCCTGATGCTGCGGCGCTGGGGTAGGCGCAGCGAGTTGCAGTTGTTCGGCTCCAAGCGCGGCAACCGCGACTTCTTCGAGGAGATCGACGGCGTGCTGTACGACAATCTGTTCATCTTCGACGAGATCGGCTGGAACTTCGAGCCCTCCGAGCTGGGCGCCGCCTTCGGTCTGGCCCAACTCGCCAAGCTCCCCCGGTTCCTGGCCACCCGCCAGGCGCACTTCGCGGCGCATCACGCCTACTTCGACGCGCGCCCCGAGTTCACCGCGCCGCGGCAGACCGACGGTCTGGAGACGGGATGGCTCAACTTCCCCATCCTGTTGAACGAGGGATTGTCCTTCACCCGCGGCGAGATGCAGGCGTGGCTGGAGGAGCGCGGGGTGTCCACCCGCACCGTGTGGTCGGGCAACATCCTGCGCCAGCCGGGCTTCAAGGACATCGCGCATCGCGCCGACCCGGCCGGCTACCCGAACGCCGACCGGGTGATGGAGCAGGCGCTGATCGTGCCGATGAACCACCGGATGGACGCGGAGGACGTGGCCTACATCCACGAGCAGGTGGACGCGTTCCTGGCGAGCCGCCGAGCCTGAAGCCGCCGGGAGGAGCCGGCCGAAGCCGCCGATCGCATGCCGAGGGCCGGGCGCGTCGCGCCCGGCCCTCGGCATGTCCCGTCGAATGGAGGCTCAGCCCTCCTGGCGGATGGCCTCGCCCTCGATCTCGATCCTGATCTTCTTCGAGACCAGCACGCCGCCGCTCTCCAGCGCCTGGTTCCAGGTCATCCCGAAGTCCTCGCGGTTGATCTCGGTGGTCGCGGTGAACGCGAGCACCTCCTGCCCCCACGGGCTGGTCGCCAGACCCTCCAGCTCGACCGCGAGTTCGACCTCGCGGGCGATGCCCTTGATGGTCAGCTCGCCGAGCAGGGTGAACTCGTTGCCGCTGCGGCCGCTCAGGCGCAGCGTGCGGAAGGTCATCTGCGGATACTTCTCCGCCTCCATGAAGTCCGCGCTCGCCAGGTGGGCGTCGCGGTCCTTCTGGCCGGTGGTCATGCTCGCGGTGGAGATCGTGGCTTCGACCCGGGAGGCCATCGGGTCCTCGGCGACGGTGATCTCGCCGGAGAATTCGGTGAACTGCCCGCGCACCTTGCTCACCATCAAGTGCCGCGCCGTGAACCCGACGCGGGTGTGGGCCGCATCGAGCGTGTACGTGCCGGCCGTCGGGATCGTGAGCCCTTCCCAGTCGCGGCGGGGCGTCGTGGAGGTCATGTCGCACTCCTCGGGGAGATGTTATTGCTTCGCGGATATCGACCCAAGCAATAGCTTGAGCAAAGATATTCCGCACATCAACTACTGGCTATGATGGAGGCATGCACACTCCCCCGAGAGCCGCATCCCCCGCCTCTTCGACGACCACGCGCGCTACACCCTTCGACGATCCCCGCATCACCGCCATGGGACTCCTCGTGGAGGTCTACACCGGCCTGATGAACCGACTCGGTCCGCAGTTGGGCGAGCACGGTCTGTCCACGGTGGACTTCAACGTGTTGGTCCGGCTGTCCCGCTCGGCCGAGCAACGCTTGCGAATGAGCGACCTCGCCGCCCAGACGTCGCTGTCCACATCCGGGGTGACTCGGGTGGTGGATCGCCTGGAGAAGGAAGGACTGGTCGCCCGGGAGAACTGTCCCACCGACCGCCGAGCACTGTTCGCCGTGCTCACCCGCGACGGCGCGGACCGAATAGGCGGCGTCCTGCCCGGCCATGTCGAACTGTTGCAGACCTGGCTGATCGACCCGCTGACCGAGGGTCAGCTCGCCGGTCTGCTGGACGGGCTGCGGGTGGTGCGCGACACCGCCAACCCGGGTGCCCGCGCGGGCATCACGTCCTGACACCGCGGCCACCGAGTAGCTCAGTACGCTCAAACCCGTGGCCGCGGGGGTCACGGGAAGCGCGCACAAGAGACCCCGACCAACCCACTCGCTGACGGAGGAAGCCGCCAGGAAACCCCGGGAGAACGGTCCGTCCCCGGCCGCCGAGCGGCTGGGGACGGACCCGTTCGACCCGAAGGAGGAGCGCTCAGCCGTCGCCGCGCAGCTCCCTGGCCGCCTCGGACAGATCCTTGGCGGTGTCGATCGCCCGCCAGTAGGCGCCCTGCGGGATGGGGAATCCCGCCAGCCGCTGGGCCCGGGCGAGCCCGGGGAACGTGGTGCGCTCGTGGTCGCCGATGTCCGGCAGCAGCGCGGTGAACTCGGGCGCGAACACGTACACACCCGCATTGATCAGGTACGGCGAGGGCGGCGCCTCGATGAAGTCCAGGACGTGGCCGTACTTGTCGGTCTCCACCACCCCCCACGGAATCCTGGGCCGGGCCAGCGCGAGCGTGGCCAGCGCGGTGCGCTCGTGATGGAAGGCGGCCATCTCGGTGAGCGAGAACCGGGTCCAGATGTCGCCGTTGGTGGCGTACCACGGCTCGTCCGGGCGCGGCAGCGCCGCGGCGGCGAACTTCAACCCGCCACCCCGGCCCAGCGGCTCGGTCTCCACGACGGTCTCCACGCGTACCGGCAGATCGGCACTCTTGAGCCAGTCCTGGAGCACCTCCGCGAGGTGCCCGCAGGAGACCACGACATCGCGCACGCCCTCGGCGGCCAGCCAGCGCAGCTGGTGTCCGATGATCGGCGTGCCGGTGCCGGGGATCTCCACCATCGGCTTGGGTCGATCGTCGGTATAGGGGCGCAGCCGGGAACCCTGTCCGCCGGCGAGGATCACGGCCTGCGTCACCGCGCGAGCCCCCGGGTGGGTGGTTGAGTGTGGTGCGGAAGTCATGGGCGCATTATCGCGCCCTCACATCCCCCTCGACTTCCAAGGGAGGTACCACTCGTTCGGAAACGCCGCGGGCCCTAGGTTCATCTCATGGACGACTGCACTTCGAACACCGGGGGGAACACCAAAGTGCGCACCAGGACTGTCCGCACGGGAGCGATTGCGGTACTCGTCGCGCTGACCGTCGGCGCCGGCGTCGCCGGCTGCGGCAACAACGACAGGTCGCCGCTGGACACCGTTCGCGCCCTCGAGACCGGCAAGCCGACGCCGACGAGCAAGCCGACCGGTCGACCGACGAGCACCGCGACCAAGCCGCCGCGCCGCACCACCGCGCCGCCCACCGACAGCGCCTCGGCGTCCGCGAGCTCCTCGGCCACGGCCTCGTCGAGCGCCTCCTCGACCGGCACCTCGGGGCCGGCGACCGGTTCGACCGGGCCCTACATCAACGATCCGTGCCGCTTCTTCACCGCGGCCGAGGTGGCCACACTGCTCGGCCTGCCGGTGGCCAAGGCGGAGGTGGACGAAAAGCTCAAGAGCTCGAGCAGCTCGTTCTGCGACTACCGGGACTCCCGAGGGTTGTCCATGATGACCGTGATGATGTCCTCCAGCGACGCCAAGTACAGCACCGCCGAACAGGCCGCCAAGGGCACCATCGATACCGGTGACAACCCCACGGCCCTGCCCGGCGTGGGCGACGCGGCCTTCACCTACCGCGACTCGACCTCCAACGGCGTGGTCTGGGCCAAGCTGCTCGGCGACACCTACCTGGACGCGGACGTCTACATCGGCCGCAGCGACAAGGACGTGTCGGCCGACGTCCTGGCCGGCATCGCCCGAACGATGGTCGGCCGGCTGTGACCGCGCGCGTCGGGCCCACCGCCACCCTGGTGGGGGTGGTGGGCCTGGCGTGCCTGCTCGGCGGCTGCGACGACTCGGACGCGCCGCCCCGGCACGCGGCCGTCTCCGCGCCCGCGCCCGGCGACAACGCGGGCGCACCACCCCGGCCCACCCCCTCGCCGGTGGGCAACAGCACATCACCCGCCGACAGTTGCGACCTGCTCTCGCCCACCCGGGTCGAGGAGGTGCTCGCGGTCGGCCCCGTGCACACCAGGTCCGCGGACGCCGGGCGTACCTGCGAGTACCTCGACTCCGGAGGCCGGCACGTACTGTCCGTCACCGTCGGGCAGTTGCCGCAGGCGATGGTCGGCGGACCGCTGGACACCGCGCGCTCGACCGCCACCGGTCCGGGCCCGCACGAGGCGCTGCCCGGGATCTCGGACGCGGCGGTGGTCTACCGCGATCCCGCGCGCGGCGACGGCATCGCCTTCGCCCGCGCCCGCGGCGATCTGGTCACCTCGGTCGACATCACCATCCCGGTCGTCGATCGCGAGCGGCTGGTCGCGCTGGCCCGCACCGCGGCCGCGGCGCTGGACGCGTCCGGCTGAGCGGGCGGGTTCGGGGTAGGCACCGGCAACCTGGTGCCCGAGGCGTCGTCCCCGGCGCGTAGGGTCCGGGTCAGGGCGGCGCCTGCCGCGGCCGGGAGGAGGGCTCACCCATGACGGATCGGGATCCGCACGCCGTCGTGCTGCTCACGAACCGCATCAGCTCGCGGATCAGCACGAGCGGCGGACCGGCCCTACCCCTGCGCGACGCGTTGCGCGTGTACACCGAGCACGTCGACACCGGCGTCGCGGCCCGCTACGCGACCGTGGTGACCGACCTCGCGGACGCCGATGTGGCCCTGCTGCGCCTGCCCGAGGACCACCACGGCGCCGAGTTGGAACGGATCGTGGACATCGCCGCGTCGGTGCCCACGGTCGCGGTGATCGACCTGTATCGGCCGGCCGCGGTGGCCGATCTGGTCGGCTACTGCGCCGCGTTGCTGGGCACCCGGGGCGCGGACGACGAGGGTGTGCTCGACGTCGTCTTCGGCCGCTACGCGCCCGCCGGCCGGCTCGTCAGCGATCTGCCGGCGGACGCGGAGCCGCTCTTCGAAACCGGGCACGGCCTCTCCTACTGATCCTCGACTGTCGATAAATTGACGATCCATCAGTGTGTTTTCCGGGTGATGTTCAACACGTCCACGGCGCCTTTCGCGTCGCCGATGCCGGCGAAGTCGACCGCGACGAAGTTCACTTGCGCACCGCGTTCGCGTTCGCACCGGCGGGCCCGATCCAGCAGGAAGGGCCGCGAGTTGACCTGTCCGGCGTCGAGCCGGCTGCCGCCGGCGGAGGTGATGAAGTTGTTCAGCAGGAACAGCCGCTTGTCCACGTCGCCGCGATTGGGCGAGCAGTTCATCTCGGCCGGGCTCGCATAGGCGTACGGCGTCTCCATCCCGTACTTGTAGAAGTTGCGGTACCACGGCACGGGCCCGTCGGCGCGTTCGGCGAAGACCACCAGCCGGCGGTTCTTCTCGATCATCGAGCCGAGCGTGGGCCAGGGCTCGCTCGGGTCGGCCGCCGGCGTGAACAGCAGTCGCTCCAGGCCCGCCTCGCGGAACGCCCATTCGGTCTGCTGCGCGGTGATCGCGTCCTGCACGATCATGGTGACCACTTCATGCGGGTTGCGATCCATCCACTGGCCCACCGCGCGCAGCGTCTCCACCATCGGCAACGCGCCGCCGCGGCACACCGAGTGGCACAACCACAGCCCGGGTCGGGCCGGCGCGACGTCGTTGACCACCCCGGCGACGATCTTGCGCGACTCGGGATCCAGGTCCGATTCGGCGAGCCGGCCGGCCACCTCCTCCGGGGCCTCCCACGTGTACGAGTCCACCAACAAACCGCGCACGCCGGCGTCCAACTGGGTGACGATGTCCGCGTCCTGGAGCGGGCTGAGGAAGCGGGCGGCGGTGGAGGACATCGAGTTGTGCGTGGCCAGGTAGGCGACCTGGTCGTAGCGCCGGTTGCACAGCTCGGTCATCCCGTTGCAGCGCTTGGCGTCGGAGCCGGACCCGGAGGTGGGCACCGGAACGAAGATGGTCAGCGCGATCGCCCCGGCCGCGACCACCGCAGCGCCGGAGGTGAGCACCTGCCGGGTGGTGTGCCGCACCGGCGCGGCCCGCCGGTGCTTGTGCTTGTCCCACAGCGCGACGGCGCCGAAGGTGAGCCCTCCGAACACCAGCGGCACCGCCGCCGCGGCCAGCCAGACCCCGACGATGTCGCGCGCCGCGGCCTCCTGTAGGTCGCCGGTCAGCCGGACCACCGAGGGCGCCCAGCCGTCCCGGTTCTCGGAGACCACGTGCGGCAGCAGGCCCCACGCGATGAGGCAGCCCACCCCGGCGAGCAGCCCGCCGCCCGCCAGGGCCAGCGCGGGCAGCCGCAGCCGGGCCGCGCCGCGCGCCGACCCGGTCCGCCACAGCACCACCAGGCCCAGCAGCGCGGTCACGCTCGCCGCGATGAGCAGCCGGCCCAGGCCGAACACCGTCATCGCGCGCAGTTGTTCGAGCTGGCCCAGCTTCAGCCTGGTGTCCCGGTCGGCCTGGCTCGCCCGCAGATCCAGGGTCAGGTCCCACGTGCCACCGCCCGAGAGGCCGGTCAGGCCCAACTGCGCCTGCCGAACCTTCTCGCCGAAGATCGCCGGGACGACCGCCACCAGCACCCCGCCCAGATCGTCGGCGCGCAGCGAGGCGACCACCTGCCCGCGGATCGGGGCGCGCGCCTCCGCCGGCAACCGGGCCAGGATCAGGTCGGCCACCTCGGGAGCTGCGGCCGGGTCCAGGTTCAGCGCCGGCAGCGCCTCAGGCGGACGACCCTGCGCGAGCGCGTCCAGTGCCCTGGACACGCCGTCCACCAGCGCCGGCGCGTTGTCCTCCGTCACCCGGGGTACGTCGCCGGTGAGGTCGCCGACGAACACGTCGGCGACCTTGCCCAGGTTGTTGATCACCGGTTTGAGGTCGACGGCCAGCCGCAGTTCGCGCTCGTCGCCGCGCAGGTAGCCGACGGTGTGCCCGACCTGCTCACGCACCATTCCACGCAGTGTGGACGGTGGCAGTACCAGGCGCAGATTGGCGGTGACCTGGTTGGGCGGTATCGGCAGCCGGCCCAGCAGGTCATTGGTGACCCCGGCGAGGCGGGGGTCGACCAGCACCTCGTCGTAGAGCCGGTCGTAGGCGTGCTCGCGTTCGAGCACGCCGTCGTACCAGTCGGCGGAGAGCACGGTGGCCCGCGCGACGCCGAGTCCGGTGACCACCGTGATGGACAACACCACGAGAGCGGTCGTCAGGGCCCGCAACACGCGGCGCCAACGTCGCCACGCCTCGCGGGCCCTGAGTCGGCGGGACACCTTGCCCACCACGATCGGCCCGGTCACCCGAGCAGTATTAGAAACCATCACCAACCCGAAGCAAACACATGATCGGGACGTTCCCGACCGGCACGGGCCCTTGCATGCCCTGGCGCCGTGACCGGAAACGTCCACCGGTCACCGCGCCAGTGTGCGCCTCTCAGGCGCGGTTGGGGCGCAGCGTCCAGGTAACGGTCATTTCCGCCGTGGTGGTACCCGTTTCATCGCGGATGATGATCGCGACCTCGAACTCCGGGCGCTTGCCCGCGTCCAGTTCGGCGACCACGTCGGCGGCGGGGCGGCCCAGGCGGGCCTCGGCCAGCACCGGGCCGCGCGCGACCTTGAGGTAGCGGATCGCGGCGTCCACCGCGAGCGGCGTCGCGCGCGGGAGTTGGTCGCCGAACGCGGCGAGCACGATCGCCCCGGAGGCGGACTCGGCGAGAGTGAACATGGCGCCCGCGTGCGGGCCGGCGATGTGGTTGTGATGCGCGGACTCGTCCGGCAGTCGCAGCACGGCGCGGTCGGCGGCGAGCTCCACGAATTCCAGGCCGAGGGTGCGCACGAAGGGCACCGAGGCGCGCAGGCCCTCGGCGACGGCGTCGAAGTCGGTCGTCGATTCAGTCATGGGCGCGATGCTACCGGCAGGTAACTTCCTTCGGCGCGGCGCCTCACGGCATTTCCTTCACTCTGTGAATATGTTTGACTGAGTCACATGAAATACGTGCGCATCGAGCGTCCCGAACCCCGCATCGCCATCGTCCGACTGGATCGGCCGGACCGGCTCAACGCGCTCTCCGCGACCATGGTGAGCGACCTGAAGGCCGCCTTCGCCGGCCTGCACCGCGAACGCGGGCTGCGCGCGATCGTGCTGACCGGCGAGGGCCGCGGCTTCTGCTCCGGCGCCGACCTCTCCGGCGACCCGGACCACGCACCCGACGCCGAGGGCCGCGGCCCGGTCGGACACGTCTACCGTTCGCAGGAACACCTGTCCGAACTGATCCTGGCCGTGCACGAATGCGAGAAGCCGGTGATCGCCGCCGTGCACGGCGCGGCCGTCGGCGGCGGCCTGGCGCTGGCGCTGGCCTGCGACCTGCGGGTCGCGGACGAGAGCACCCGGTTCGGCTCGGTGTTCATCAAGGTCGGCCTGTCCTCCGCCGACGTGGGCACCAGCTACCTGCTGCCGCGCCTGGTCGGCCCCACCCGCGCAGCCGAGCTGATGCTCAGCGGGCGGCACTTCGACGCCGCCGAAGCCGACTCCTACGGCCTACTCAACGCCCGCGTGCCGGCCGGCGAACACCTGCCCGCCGCACTGGACCTGGCCCGGGGCATCGCCGCCAACAGCGAGTACGGCGTGTGGATGACCAAGAAGGGCCTGTGGTCCGGAATCGGCGCGACCTCGCTGCGCCAGCAACTCGAACTGGAGAACCGCACCCAGGTGCTCGGCACCTTCACCGGCAACATGACCGAGGCCGCCGCGGCCTTCCGCGAGCGCCGGTCCCCGACCTGGCAGGACATGTAGACCGCCCCACCCGCGAACGACGCTCAGTCGCCCGCCCGATGCCCGGGTCCCGCCCAGCGGAACGGCCGTCCCGCCGCAGCCGCGTGCTCGCCAGGATTCGCCGCGAGCCGGACCTCCTCGATCGCATGCCCGTGCGCGCCCCGACCCGGGACCCGGGTGAGGTAGCCGGCCGCGGCCAACTCGTCCAGATAGCCCGCGATCGACTCGGCGCTCTCGCCCGGACGGGTGCCCAACACTCGCGGGTCCGGGCGGGCACCGTCCGGCAACAACAGCAGATACACCGCGAGGCCCCGTGCCGGCACGCTCAGCCGGGCGTCCTTCAGGAGCGCGTCGTGCGACCCCAACCCCGACCCGCCGTCCTCCCCCCAGATGCGCCTCATGACCTCAGTCTCGAACACGACCGCGCCCGACGGGGCAAACCGCACAACCCCTACACAAACGAGTGACCAATCGTTTGCCCGGACGCCCACAGTGCGGACGCGGACACACTCGGGCACCGGGCACCCGCTAGTTTGCCCTCAGGGGCTCCTCGAACAGGTGGTCCCACCGGCTCCATAGTTGCGAGAACCGTGAGGCTTCGATGCGTACCACCCCCGCGCAGCTCCTCGAACAGGCCTGGCGCGCCCTCGGCGGCGACCCCGCCGACCGCGCGCACATCACCCTCACCGGCCCCGAGTACACCCTCTCCTCCGCGCTGCCGGTGACCGCACTCGCCCAGGCCTCGATCGGCGTCGTCGCGCTCGCCGCGCGCGAACTGGGCGCGGCTCGCGGCACGTCCTTCGCCGCACCGGTGGTCCTGGACAGCCGCGCCGCGGCCACGGCGATGGCAAGCGACCGGCATCTGCGCCTGGCCGGCCGGCCGTTGGTGTCGATGCACCCGCTCTCCCGCTTCCATCGCAGCGCCGACGGCTGGGTCCGCCTGCACGGCAACTACCCGCACCACCGCGCCGCGGCCTTCAGCGCGCTCGGCGTGGACTCGGTGGACGCCGCGATCGACGCACTGGCCAGGCTCACCGGCACACAGATCGAGGAACTGCTCGCGGCCCACGGCGCGTTGGGCTTCGCCGTGCGCGAACCGAGCGAATGGGCCGCGCATCCGCAGGGCGCATCGATCGCCGCCCTGCCGCTGCTGGAGCTGACCCGCACCACAGTCGGCGACCCGTGGTCCCTCAGGCGCGACCCCGCACCCGCCGCCGGCGTCCGGATCCTGGACCTGACCCGGGTGCTCGCCGGCCCCACCGGCACCCGCACCCTCGCCCATCTGGGCGCCGACGTCCTGCGCGTGGACTCGCCGCACCTGCCGGAGAACCCGGGCGAGTACTGGGACAACGCGTTCGGCAAACGCTCCACCCTGCTCGACCTGCGTGATCGCACGGATCGCGCCCGCTTCGACGAACTGCTCTCCCGGGCCGATGTGTTGATCACCGGCTACCGCACCGACGCGATGGCCGCGCTGGGCCTGGACCAGAACACGCTCGGCGCCCGGCACCCGGGGCTGATCACCGCCGCTTTCAACGCGTGGGGCCCCGGGCCGTGGATCAACCGCCGCGGCTTCGACAGCCTGGTCCAGGGCGCCTGCGGAATCGCCCGGATCGAGGCGGGCGAACGGCCGGACCCGGGCGCGCTGCCGACCCAGGCACTGGACCGGGCCACCGGATACCTGCTCGCGGCGGCCGTCCTGCGCGCCCTGACGCTGCGCCTGGCCGACCACCGGGGCAGCAGGATCGACCTCGCACTGGCCCGCACCGCCCGCTGGTTGACCGGCGCCCACGCGCCCGACGAGCCCGAGGTCGCCGAGCCGTACGACCCGGCCCCGTATCTGACCACCACCGACACGGCCGTGGGGCCGCTCACCCACGCGCTGCCGCCGTTCGAACTGCCCGGGCTGCCCGCGGCATGGGCCGATCCACCCACCCCCTGGGGCTCCGACGCACCGGTGTGGCGCACCGCCTGAACCACCCCGTCGCCGCGTCTTCGGCCGCACCCCGGCGAACCTCCCGACCCACCGTCAACTTCCGTACCGACAACCGGACTTGATCGACAAATGCGCAGGTCGCACGGATCCCGATGTCAGTGCCGGATGGGATGCTCGACGCATGGGTTGAGCGCCACCGCGGCCGACCCGCCGCGGCTCGACGCAGAGGAGGATCCCTCGATGTCCACTGTCAACACCATGATCCGGCTGACCCCCGTGAAACCCGCGACCGTGCGCCGGGCCCTGACCCGGATCGACACCAAGACCGTGCGCACCCACCCGGACGGCGTGCGGCCCGGCGCGCCCGGCATCTCGGTACGCACACTGGCCACTCTCCAGCGTCGGCGCCTGATCCGACTCGGCGCCGAAGTGCCGCTGCGCGGACGCAACATGGGCATCACCAGGGCCGGCCGACAGGCGCTGATCGCGCGCGGCGCGCACCGCAAGGGCGCCTGGGCGCGGCTGCTGCGCGAGGAACTGACCTGGACCACCGCGGGCGGCGAGGTGCTGGAGATCGCCGCCATGCATCCCTACCACTGCGCGAACGCGGCCGCCTGGCTCCAGCGCAACGCGTCGGCGATCCGCGCCGACGCCGAACCGCGCCGGCGCGGCGACGCGGTCGCCTGGATCGACGAGACGCCGCTGATGCGCGCGCTGGTGGCCGCGGTCGAGGGCGCCCTGCCGTAAAGCGCGTCGAGCCCGGCGTTCGTCCACCGAACCGGTGGGCGACCGCCGGGCTCGGGGCGGCGCCCCCACTGGGACCTTACGGCCGACCGCGGTGTGGATCCACGACTGCGCCGGCCGCTCGGGTGACAGGTCCGCGTCCTCATGCGGACGCCACAACGCCGCTTGGACCAGGCCGGGTTCGACCAGGTCCACCCCGGCCCGGAAGGACGCGATCTCGGCGTGCGGGCGCGGCAGCATGAACTCGGCGTCGTCGTTGACCTCCAGCACCCGCTCCGCGGAGATCGGCGGCAGGAAGTCCGACGGGGTGTGCGAGGCGATCGGCAGGCTGCCCGAAGGCACCGCGTCCAGCCGCCGGTTCACC
This sequence comes from Embleya sp. NPDC005575, assembly GCF_040605455.1. NCBI lineage: Bacteria > Bacillati > Actinomycetota > Actinomycetes > Kitasatosporales > Streptomycetaceae > Embleya > Embleya sp. NPDC005575. The sequence goes on from NZ_JBEXCV010000100.1 coordinate 25,675, forward strand.
ACACCCGCCGGGTCCTCGACGGAAGCCCGTTCCACAAGGGACTTGCCACGCTTCGCACCCCGACCGGGAACCCTCGACGACGTCCGGGCGAACCCGGGTGATGAGTTTTGCCCGCCACAACGGTCATCACCGGGTACAGCGTCGTCACAGGAGGTCGTCGATGGTCGCTCCGTCCGAAACACCCACCGCGCCACCCGGCGCACTGATCGTGTACGCGCCGCTCGTCCGCGCGGACGTCCCCGGTCTGTGCACCCGCCTGCTCACCCTGCTGAGCGGCGATCCGGCCGACCCGTTCCCGTGCGACGTGAGCGCGCTGACCCGTCCGGATCTGGCCGCGATCGAGGCGCTGGCGCGGCTCCAGCTCACTGCCCGCGGCCTCCACCGGCGGATCCGACTGCACAGCGCGAGCGGTGAGTTGTGCGACCTGCTGACCCTGACCGGCCTGGACTCGATCGTCCCGACCGGCCCGGGCCCGGCCGCGACGCTAGGGCCTGGCATCCAGTGTCGGCGGGAGACCGAACAGCGGGAACAGGTGCGGGACGTCGAGGAAAGAGTTGAGGCCGATGATCTGCCCCTGTGACATCTCGATCACCTGGAGCGCCCACGGCTCGAAACTGCCGCCGGGGCCGCTGGGGCGGTACTGCCCGAAGCCCGGCGTGCCGTTCGCCACGATCGGGACCAGCCGCGAGCCCCGGCAGCCGTGGCCGGTGCCCAGGAACCACGCACGGATGTCCTCGTGCCCGCGCAGCCACAGCTCGTACGGCGGCATCGACAGGGTCGCGTCCTCGCGCAGCAGGGCCGTGAGCGAGTCGAGGTCGTAGCGCTCGAACGCGTCCACATAGCGGGCGAGCAGCGACTGCTGCTCCTCGTCCAGCGGCCGCACCGGGTCGGTCGCGGCGACCTCGTTCTCCGCGAGCGCGGCCCGGGCCCGCTGGAGCGCGCTGTTCACCGAGGCCACCGTGCTGCCGAGCAACTCGGCCACCTCGCTCGCCTTCCAGGCCAGCACCTCGCGCAGGATCAACACGGCGCGCTGCCGGGGCGGCAGATGCTGGAGGGCGGCAACGAAGGCGAGCCGCACGCTCTCGCGCGCGACGGCCAACTCGGCCGGGTCGGCCACGCTCGGCACGACGCGGCCGTCCGGGATCGGCTCGATCCAGGTGGCCTCGGGCAGCGCGGGGGTCAGCGCCGAGGAGGCGGGCACGGGTGAGGACAGGTCCATCGGTCGGGCGCGGCGCGCGCGCCCGTTGAGGCTGTCCAGACACACGTTGGTGGCGATCCGGTACAGCCAGGAGCGGATCGAGGAGCGGCCCTCGAATCGGTCGAAACTCTTCCAGGCCCGCACCATGGTGTCCTGGACCGCGTCCTCCGCCTCGAAGACCGAGCCCAGCATCCGATAGCAGTAGCCGGTGAGCTCCACTCGAAACGGCTCGAAGTGCACTTCCACGACGTCGGCGCCGTCCGTTGCCACGAGATCACTCATCGGGTACTCCCACCGATTTCCGCTGTGTCGACCACGCCCCAGAGTCTAGGCAGCCGCACCGACACGCTCCTCGGCATCAGGGTTCGCGGCCGCCCGGTCCCGGGCGTCAGTCCACCGGCACCGCGACGAGTTCGTCCGCATAGCACCACGCCCACTCCTCGCCCGGCTCGAACGAGCGCACCAGCGGGTGGTTCGCGGCGTGCCAGTGCGCGGTCGCGTGCCGGTTCGGCGAGCTGTCGCAACAGCCGATGTGACCGCACGTCAGGCACTCCCGCAGGTGCACCCACTGCGTACCGTCGCGCAGGCAGTCCTCGCAGCCCTTCGTCGAGCCCGGAACCACCGTCTCGGGCAGCGTACCCAGGTGCTCGCAGGGCCCGTTCGTGGGTCGCCCGGCACCGTCCTGGACCACCTGGTAACGCATCCCGGTCATCGTCTTACTCCTCACCACAGCGCCACGGGCGTCCCGCGATGCCGCGGGCCCGATCGATCTTCCTCTTCCCTACCACGCAGGGCACGACCACGCGAGCGCGGTGGCCCGGCGGCACCACCACGCGGCGGCGGTGACGGCACCAGGGCCGCGCACGGTCTTCCGCACCGAGACTACTTGTCAGTAGCCTCCGGATGCAGCGCCCCAATCCGGTACGGAGGCCGCAGTGGACACGACGCACGTTCGGGTGGCCGTAATCGGGGCGGGCTTCTCCGGCCTGGCCGCCGGCCATCGACTTCGACGGCACGCCGGCATCGAGGACTTCGTCATCTTGGAGCGCGCCCACGACGTCGGCGGCACCTGGCGGGACAACACGTACCCGGGCGCGGCCTGCGATGTGCCGTCCAACCTGTATTGCTTCTCGTACGCGCCGAACCCGGCCTGGTCGCACGCGTTCTCGGCGGGCGCCGAGATCCAGGCGTACCTGCGCCGCTGTGCGCGCGAGTTCGGCCTGCTGCCGCACCTGCGACTCGGCCACGAGGTGACCGCCGCCCGGTGGGAGCACGAGCGGGCGCGCTGGCGACTGACCACCGGCGCCGGCACGTACACCGCCGACGTGGTGATCGCCGGAGCCGGCCCGCTCACCGAGCCGGCGCTGCCCGCGCTGCCCGGTCTGGAGGACTTCGGCGGGCACGTGTTCCACTCCGCCCGCTGGGACCACGAGCACGACCTGACCGGCAGGCACGTAGCGGTGGTGGGTACGGGCGCCTCCTCGGTCCAGTTCGTCCCGCGGATCCAACCGCGGGCAAGCCGCCTGGACGTGTACCAGCGCACGCCGCCGTGGATCATGCCGCGCCGCGACCGACCGCTGCCCGGCTGGCAGCGGCGGCTCTACCGGCGGCTGCCGGCGGCGCAGCAGGTGGTGCGTCAGGGGTTGTACTGGCAGCGCGAAGCCACCCTCGGCGCGTTCTTGGGGCCGCGCGACTTCTTCACCGCACTGGCCACGAAGCAGGCCTTGGCGCACCTGCGCAAACAGGTCACGGACGCCGGGCTGCGCACCCGACTGACCCCCGACTACCGGCTCGGCTGCAAGCGGGTGTTGCTGTCGAACGACTACTATCCGGCGCTGAACAGGCCCAACGTCGAGGTGGTGACCTCCGCGATCACCGCGGTGCGCCCGGGCGGGTTGGTCACCGCGGACGGGATCGAGCACAAGGCGGACACGATCGTCTTCGGCACCGGGTTCGAAGCCACCCGGCCGCCGATCGCGAGCATCGTCACCGGGCGCGACGGGCGCACGCTGAGCGAGGTGTGGTGCGAGGGGATGGCGGCCCACCAGGGGTCGATGGTGGCCGGCTTCCCGAATCTGTTCCTGGTGATCGGTCCGGGCACCGGGCTGGGGCACTCGTCGATGACCGTGGTGATCGAGGCGCAGGTGCGCTACGCGGTGGACGCGATCCGGCAGATGCACGATCAGGGCATCGCCGATGTCGAGGTGCTGCCCGAGGCGCAGGACGCCTACAACGAGTGGCTGGACGAGCGGATGAGTCGCACGGTGTGGACCACCGGCGGGTGTACGAGTTGGTACGTGGACGAGCGCAACGGCCGGGTCACCGCGCTGTGGCCGGGTTCGCTGACCCGATTTCGGCGGATGAATCGAGGCTTCTCGCCGGCGGGTCATCGGGCGCGGCGGTGGGATCGACTCGCCTAGGCCAGTTATCGGATCATCAGACTTATCCGGTCGTGGAATCTGATGAGATGCAGGCGGCCCTGCGCGCGGTGCGAGCGGGACCGGCGGTCCGGGGTTCGGGCGGTACGAACAGGGAGTGCGTGTGATCCGGGAATTCACAGGTCGGGTGTGCGTCGTCACCGGCGCGGGATCGGGCATCGGGCGAGCCCTCGCGTACGAACTGGCCGCGCACGGCGCGCGGCTCGCGCTCGCCGACGTGGACGCGGCGGGGCTCGACGAGACGAAGGCGCGGGCCGCGCGGCTGGGCGCGCGGGAGATCCACTGCGCGGTCCTCGACGTCGCCGACCGTGCGGCCGTGCTCGCCTGGGCGGACGCCACCGCGGATCGGTTCGGCGGGGTCGACCTCGTGATCAACAACGCCGGCGTCGCCTTGACCGCGAACGTCGAGGAGATGTCCTGGGACGACTTCGAGTGGCTGATGGGGATCAACTTCTGGGGCGTCGCCTACGGCACCAAGGCATTCCTACCGCACCTGCGCCGCTCGGCCGAGGGGCATCTGGTGAACATCTCGTCGGTGTTCGGATTGTTCGGTGTGCCCTCGCAGAGCGCTTACTGCGCGGCCAAGTACGCGGTGCGCGGCTTCACCGAGTCGGTGCGCCAGGAGATGCGGCTCTCCGGCTCCGGGGTCGGGGTGACCACCGTGCACCCGGGCGGGATAAAGACGAACATCGTGCGCAACTCGCGCGCCGCCGCCGGGCACGACAAGGACGAGGTGGTGGCGCTGCACGACGCGGCCTCGCGCACCTCGGCGCAGCGCGCGGCCCGGATCATCCTGCGCGGCGTGCGCCGCGGCCGGGCCCGGGTGTTCGTCGGCGCGGACGCGACCGCGATCGACGTCGGCTCCCGGCTGCTCGGGTCGATATTCGAACCGGTGGTGCGCGCGGTGTCCAACCGCACGGGTGCCACCACCCTGGTGCCCGCCCCGCGCCCGGAGCCGGCGCAACCGCCCGCCGCGGCGCCGGTTGTGCCGTCGAACGGGTATCCGGACCCCATTACCGGCGGGTAGAACCCCGTTACCGGCGGGTAGAAAAGAGAGCAGGGCGTAAGCGGGAGGCGAACATGACGGCGGACATCAGGGGCTCCGGGGCACTCGTGCGACAGAACGTCACGGTCCGTACCGGCGACGGCGCGGCACTTCGGGTGAACGTGTCGGGGCCGCCGGATGCGGCGGTCACGGTCGTCTTCGCGCACGGCTGGACCCTGCACGGCGACATCTGGCGGGCCCAGGTCGAGGCGCTGGTGTCGGCGGGCGTGCGTACGGTCAGCTACGACCATCGCGGACACGGGCGATCCACCGCAGGGCGAGCCGCTCCGTGGACGATCGACCTGCTGGGCGACGACCTCGCCGACGTGATCGAGGCGGTCGCGCCGAACGGCCCGGTGCTGCTGTGCGGACACTCCATGGGCGGCATGACGATCATGGCGCTGGCCGCGTCCCGGCCCGAGCTGTTCGGGTCGCGGGTGGCCGGCGTGGTCTTGGTCGGCACCTCGGCGGGCGACCTGGTGCCGACCGGACGCGGGCTGCCCGCGGCGGTGCGGCTCAGGTCCGCCGCGCAGACCCGATTCTTCACGTTCGGACGACGCCACCCGCGCCTGGTGGCCCGGGGGCGGACCCTGCTGCCGGGCCCGAACCGGCCGGGTCACCTGCGAATCGTGCGGCGCAGCCTGTTCGGTCCGACGGCCGACCCGACGGTGGTGCGCGACTGCGCGCAGATGTTGTTCGCGACGCCGATGACGACCGTATGCGGATTCTTCCCGGCGCTGGCCGGCCACGACAAGGCCGGCGCGCTGACCGCGCTCGCGGGCGTGCCGGTGCACATCGTGGTGGGCGCCCACGACCGGCTCACCCCGCTCGCGCACAGCCGGGCGCTGGCGGTCGAGCTGCCCGAGGCCACGCTGCACATCGAGCCCGACTGCGGGCACATGGTCTTCACCGAACGCCCGGACAGCGTGATCGCACCACTGCGCACCCTGTGCGCGGGCATGGCCGCGTGAGACGTGCCGTGACGCGAACGCCGGCCGGGCCGGGCCGACCGGTCCGTCCGGCGTTCGCGGACGGACCGGTCCCCGGAAGCGTCAGCGCGGTTCGATCCCCAGCAACTCCGCGGTCCAGTCCGGATCCGCCGTGACCACGGCCAGCAGCCGGGTGGCCCGAGTCAGCGCCACGTAGAGCGTGCGCATGCCGTTGGGCGACTGCTCGACGATCCCGCGCGGGTCGACGATCACCGCAACGTCGAACTCCAGGCCCTTGGCGTCGAGCGCGTCCATCGGCTGCACTCGCGGGTCCAGGCCCGCCAGCTCGGCCGCCAACTCCTCGGTCGCCCCGACCGGGGTGACCACGCCGATGGTGCCCTCGACCGTCTCCAGCAGTTCGCGCACCAGCTTGCGCACCACCGGACCGGTCCGCTCCCCCGCCGTGGCGTGCACGGTCGGCGGCTCGCCGCCGCTGCGCACCGCCCGGGCCGGGCGTGCCCCGGGCACCGCCCGCACAAGCACCCGCGCGGCGACGTCGGCCACCTCCACCGGGTTGCGGTAGTTGGTGGTCAGCTCGAACTCGTACCGGCCCCGCTCGCGCAACGCCTCGGCCATCGCCGCCGCCGACGCGCTCGGGTCCTCCCACGCGCTCTGCGCGGGATCCTCGACGATGGTCCAGGTCGCGTGCATGCCGCGCCGGCCGAGCATGCGCCACTGCATCGGAGTCAGGTCCTGCGCCTCGTCGATGACGATGTGCGCGTACTCGACCGGCTCGTCCTGGTCCTCGTCGCGCGGCCTGCGTGCGCCGCGCCCGCCGGCCATCCGGTCCGCGTAGGTGGTCACCTCGGTGATCTCGTCCGGAACGTCCCGGCCGACCGTCTCGCCGCTGAAGATGTCCCGGCCGTCCACCACGTACGGGTTGTCCTCGTCCGGGTTGCCGTAGGCCACCGTGCGCTTGCGCGGCAGCGGCCCGAGCAGGCCGGTCAGCTCGTCCATCAGCGCCACGTCGTGGAAGGAGACCTCGCCGGTGCGCGCGGTGCGCGCCCACGAGTTCGCCAGCACCGACACCTGCGGGGGCGTCAGATCGCGTTCGTGGCGGCGCAGCCGCTCCGGGTCGGCCAGCCCGGCGAGCACGTCCGCGGGCCGCTGGAGCGGCCACCACGCGCGCAGGAACGCGGCGAACTCGTCGCGCGCGGCCACGTCCTCGTGGAACGCGTCCTTCTCGCCGCGCCCGGCGCCGCGCGAGAGCAGCCGGCCCCACAGCTCGGTGAGCAGTTGGCGGGCCACCTGGAGTCGGGCGGTGTTGGGGCCGCCGCGGTTCTTGGCCAGCACCTCGCGGCGGATCCGGCGCAGCGCCTTGTGGTCGAGCACGATCCTGGTGCCCCGGTGCGAGATCGCGAACTCGGTCGGCGCGCCGGCCGGCACGTCGGCCACCGCGCGGCGGAGCAGGTGGGTCATCGCGGCGGCACCCTTGAGCTTCGCCGCCGCCGCGTCGTCGTGGTAGGCCGCCTCGACGCCCTCGACCATGTCGCCCAGCGAGCGCAGCACCGCGCCGCCTTCGCCGAGCGAGGGCAGCACCCGTTCGATGTAGGCGGTGAAGCGCGGGTTGGGACCGACCACGAGCACGCCGCGGGAGCCGAAGCGGCGGCGGTGTTGGAACATCAGGTACGCGACCCGGTGCAGCGCGACGGCGGTCTTGCCGGTGCCCGGGCCGCCGCGCACGATCACCGAGCGGTCGATCGGCGCCCGGATGGCCTCGTCCTGCTCGCGTTGGATGGTGGCCACGATGTCGTGCATCGAGCCGTCCCGGGTCCGCGAGAGCGCGGCCAGGAAGGCACCGTCGCCGACGATCACCATGTCGCCGGCGGCGTCCGGGTCGAGCAGGTCGTCCTCGATGTCGACCACCGAGCGGCCTCGGCAGTGCAGCACCCGGCGGCGGACCACGCCGCGCGGGTCGTCCGGGGTGGCCCGGTAGAAGGCCTCCGCGGCGGGCGCACGCCAGTCGACGACGAGCACCTCGCTGTCCTCGTCGCGAATGCCGATCCGGCCGATGTGGCGGACCTCGTCGTCGAGCTGGTCGAGTCGGCCGAAGACGAGTCCGTCGTCGGCGGCGTCGAGTGAGCGGGCCCAGAGTTCGGCGCGGTAGACCATGACGTCCCGCTCGACCAGCGCCGCGCGCGTGCCGACCTGCGCCTGCCGGTAGCCCTGTTGAAGCAGCGCCTGGGCTTCGTCGCGCATGTGTTCCAGGCGCGTGTAGGAGCGATCGACATGGCCCTGTTCCGCGGCGAGCTCGCGTTCCTTGGCCTGGGGGTCGCCTGCCGGCGCGGGCATAGTGATGCTCCTTGTGATGTGACACAGGTCTGCGCCCACGGTGGACGAGGCGCCGACGATCGTATGGCGTCGCCGGCGCTGTCCCCCGCGGGCCGATCCGCCCACGGGGGTTGCGGCTGGGGTCGGGGGTGCTCCCCCGAGGGACACAGTATTCGGGACCCGCGTCGGTCTTCGCGACGCCCGGGCCCGGCAGGGCCGATCACGGCTGGTCGAAGACCGGTTTCGGGACGCCCCCGGCGGGTCCGCTCGGCCGCTGTCCGGGCCCTGCTCAGGCCTGCCTGGTGCGCAGCCGGCGCACCGCGACCACGACACCGATCAGGCCGACGAGTCCGAGTATCCCCCACAGCCAGGTGCTCGCGCCCGAACCGCCGTCCCCGCCGGTACCGCTCGGCGCGAGGGCGGCCTGCGCGGATCCGGCGGACGTCGCGGCCGGGGCCGTCACGGTGATCCCGAAGCGGGCCTTGGCCTCGTGCCTGGTCGGCGCGGTGTCCGAGACGGTGATCCCGAATCCGGTCTCGCCGGAGGCGGTGGGAGTGCCGGTGATCACACCGCCGTCCGGATCCAGGGTCAGTCCCGGCGGCAGCGGGTCGTCGGCGACCCAGTGGTAGGGGGCGGTGCCGCCCTGGACGGCGAGCTTGGCGGTGTAGGGCTGCCCGACGGTCGCGGGCGGCAGTACCGCGGTGGGCAGCACCAGTGCGGCCGAGGGCACCGCGTCGACGGGCGTGGACGGGTCGGATTCGCCCACCGCGTTGATCGCGGTGATCGTGTACGAGTAGGTGGTGCCGTTGTCCAGGGCCTGATCGGTGTAGGTCAGGGTGTCCGCGCCCAGGGTGGCCGGCGTCGCCGCCGATCCGGCTTCGCCGTTGGTCGAGCGCAGGATCCGGTAGCCGGTGATCGGGCTGTCGCCGGTGTCCGCCGGCGGCATCCAGGACAGCACCGCCTGGCCCTGCCCGGCGGTGGCGGCCAGGCCGCCGGGCGCGCCGGGCTTGACGCTGCCCGCTCCGGACAGCGTGACCGTGCGGCTGCCGCCGGGGATGTTGCCGGTCAGGGTGAGCGTGCCGGCGGCCGAGCCGCGTACGGTCGGGCTGAACGTGATCGCGAAGGAGCACGCGGAGCCGCCGGGCACGTTGGTGTCCGGGCCGGACGCGCACGTGGTGCCGGTGGCGTCGATCGCGAAGGGGCCGTCGACCTTCGCGGACGCGATCATGAACGGCACGTCGCCCGCGACGGTGATCGGCAGGTTGCGGGTGGCTTTGCGGCCGACCGGGGAGGTGCCGAAGTCGATGGCCACAAGCAGGTCGCCGACCTGGGCGGCGGGCACCGTGAAGGACAGCAGCGCGTGGCCGTCGCCGACTCCGCCGGTGGCGGAGGTCTGCGCGCCGGGGAAGACGATCGGGTCGGCGTACGCGCCGTTCCCGCCGGCGGCGGGGGCGAACAGCCAGGGAAGCGGGGCCGTCACCGAGGACAGCGTGGTGCCGTTGTCGGCGATCGCGACCACCAGGGTCGCGCCGGCCCGGACCGGACCGTTCGCCGCGACCGCGGTCGAGCCGGCCACCGACGCTCCGG
>NZ_JBEXCV010000101.1:0-34856 GCF_040605455.1 Embleya sp. NPDC005575
CCCCACATTGTCGGGAACCGCGTCGAAGCCGGACCACGTACCCGCATCGTGGTCTGCGACGGCACCGTAGATGATGTCGTCACTGCCGATCGAGAGGAGGTTGGTGGTGGGCGGAGCATCTTCGATGATCTTGTTGTAGCGCAGAGCCTTGTAGTCACCGTTGGGGTGGGAATCAAAAGTCGGAGCATTGATCGACATGCCGGTGACGTGCTTCACCGGTGTGGAGCCGAAGGAGTAATAGGAGAACTTGGTGTGCGCCGCGTCGTCCCACTTGTCGAAGAGGATCACGTGATCGTAGTAGCTGTTGAGGATATCGCCGGCCCTCAGTTCACTGCGGGAGATCTCGTGGGAAAAGCTCGGCAGTGCCTGGGTATTGGGACTCCATTCGAGATGCCAGGCCATCGATACATAACCCGAGCAGTCCGTACGATAGGATCGGCCGCTGGAGTCCGGATAGGCGCCGCCCTGATTGTAGGGAATGCCCTTGCCGAGCCAGTATTGGGCTCGGGAGATCACTTCGGAACGTGATATCGGAGACCCTACGGTTGAATTCGCGGTTGCATTCGCGGCCTGAAATAAGGGCGACGAAGCGATGCCGCTGTCGGCGGGTGCCGCCGTCGCCGGTATCGCGGTCAAAAGCAGGGAGGACCCGAGAGCCGAGACAAAAAGGCTCGTACGGATGGCGGTGCGGAAAGACGATTTTGTGCGCATGATTCTTCCTTGTTCTGGGCAGCGGCGAGCCGCGCGCTGATTACCTGCGATTTGTTGTGCGAAGCCGGAGTCGAACTCCGAGGCCGCGAAGCCGAAGCCGAGACCAATCCGGATCCGAGGCCGAAGGCGGCGACGGGTCTCTAGGAATCCGTGGCGGCGATGCGCTTGGTTCCGGCGTTGTCCGGGACGGCCCAGAATTGGGACCAGGTGCCGTTGCTGTAGTTGCCGTCGGCGCCGTAGATGATGTCGTCGTCGCCGACGGAGAAGAGGTGGACGATGTCGCCGGTCGAGGATGCGGCGATTTGCTTGGTTCCGCTGTTGGGCGGTGTGGCGGGGTCGAAGTCGGTCCAGCTTCCGCCCTGGTAGTTCTTGTCGGCGGTGTAGATCTTGTCGTCGTCGCCGATGGCGAAGAGGTGGACGGTGTTGCCGGTGGCGGCGGCGGTGATCTGCTTTGTTCCGGTGTTGTCGGGTACGGCGTCGAAGTCGGACCAGGTGCCCGCCGAGTAGTCCGCGTCGGCGGTGTAGATCTTGTCGTCGTCGCCGATGGAATACAGGTGCACGGTGTTGCCGGTGGCCGCGGCGGCGATCTGCTTGGTTCCGGAGTTGTCGGGAACGGGGTAGAAGTTGGTCCAGCTTCCGCCCTGGTAGTTCTTGTCGGCGGTGTAGATCTTGTCGTCGTCGCCGATGGCGAAGAGGTGGACGGTGTTGCCGGTGGCCGCGGCGGCGATTTGTTTGGTTCCCACGTTGGGGGAGGGCAGGGGATCGAAACCGCCCCATGTGCCGTCGTCGGCCTTGTCGGACATGTAGATCTTGTCGTCGTCGCCGATCGAGAACAGATGCGTTGCACCCGGTGTCGATGCGGCGGCGATCTGCTTCGTCCCCACATTGTCGGGAACCGCGTCGAAGCCGGACCACGTACCCGCATCGTGGTCTGCGACGGCACCGTAGATGATGTCGTCACTGCCGATCGAGAACAGCTGGGACGTCTTGGGCGGATCAGGATAGGGATTCGCGTGGTCCGTCGAGAGCCCGGTCCCCGGAGAACACGTCCAGGCACCCGCTCCCTGGTCCGCGAGGATTTTTTCGGCGATGAGGATCTGCTCCTTCTTTGTCGCCTGATCCGGCCGCGCCGCGTATTGGGTCCCGCCGTAGTGCTTCCAGTTGTAGAGGTTTATCTGCAGGCCTCCGTAGTAAAGTCCGTTCGATGAGACGATGGACCAGTTGCCACCGCTTTCACACTTCGCAACCTTGTCCCAGGTCGCTACGGACGCGGCATCGGCCGATCCTACGGAAAGCCCGATGATCGCCGAACCGGAAAGGGCGAGGCCGAGGGCGGTCGTGAGCATTCTTCTTATGGAAGCGGCAGGCATGGCTGTACCCTTCGAGTAATGCGGACGAATAATGCTGCGGCCGGAGCCGGTTTTCCCGCGGTTATCCCGCGTTCGTCTCTCCGGTGCTTGTCGCCGCCGTTGACCAAAGAATGTCCGCAGGTCGGAAGTTGATCCAGGGACCCCGGCCGGCCTGAAGCGGCCTTGTCCTACTCCGGCCACCGAGGTCGGTATCACGAATGGACGTCGCGGCGGTGTCGCGGGCGTGGCTGGCGGGCCAGGAGGGCGGCGATGCGATCGCCGACATGCTCATGGGCGTCGCCGGGCCCGGGTACCGACTGCTCTCCACGTGGCGCGCCGCCGAGGCGGATGTTCCGATCCGGTCGACCGCGGCGGCCGGCACGACGGCGACGGCCCGGATCACCGTCCCGCCTCGATTCCTCGCCGCTGGGACCCTGACGTGCATGCGTGACGATCGTGCCCGGTGCGTACCGGATCACCATCGGCCGTAACGTCACCGACGTGCGTGCGGGCCTGGAAGTGGCGTGGCAGGGGCGGCGGTAGGGTCGGCGGAGGGGCCCAGTCGTATCCCCGCACAGGCGTATCCCCGCACAGCGGAACGGCCGAGCTACGCGGGGCTCTCGCGCGCGAAGTGCGGGGCGCCCCGCATTTCGTGCGGCTACGCGTGCCGTGCCGGCCGGGCGTTCAAGGCTTGTAGCGACGGTTCGGGACGCGGCACCGGCGGATTCGAACAGGGATGGCGCAGTACCTCCATGGTCGCCAACTCCCCCTTGCAGTGCGGGCGTTCAGGATCCACGCGCGGAACTCCCCTCGACGGGCGGTAGACCGACCTCGGCCGTTCGCCGGTGAGGGGGACGATGCCGGTTCTCGGCAGGGCGCGCAATGCCGGCGCGGCACGCGCTGTCACGGCGCAATGCCGGGGCCGCCGACCGCCGGGTGGTCGTTGTCGGCGGCGCCGTCGAGGAGGAGTTCGTGGCGCCGGGTGGCCAACGTGCCGCCCGGACCGCGTCAGGTCGCGACGGCCAGGCGGTAACCGCGCTTCGTGACGGTTTTGATCAAGCCCTTGTGCGGGCCGAGCGAGGTACGCAGGCGGGCCACGGCGGCCTCGACCGCGTGCTCGTCGGTGGAGGCGTCACGCCAGACTCGGCGTAGGAGTTCGGCTCGACTGAGCACCCAGCCCGGTCGTTCGGCGAGCGCGCGCAGGACCGCCGCCGACACCGGGGACAACGAGATCACGCCACCCTGCACCAGGACCGCGCTGCCCTGCAGGATCAGGCGATCCGTACCGGTATCCAACTCCCGCCGAACCCGGCCGGGCAGCGTCTCGGTGACCGTACGGACGAGCGAGCCGAGTCGCCCCCGCTCCGGCCACACCGCCTCCACACCCTCGTCCGTCAGTGGTTTGGCGCAGATCCCGCCTATGCACACGGGCAGCACACTCGTCCGCAACGCGGTCAACACCTCCTCGTGCCGCCCAAGTTCGTCCGCGGCTTGGAGGAATGCGCCGATCGCGGGTGCGCTGGTGAAGGTGAGCGCGTGCAGTTCGCGTCGGGTCACCTGCTCGACCAGGCGGCGTACCGCGATGGGATCCTCCGGTGGTCCCCACCGGTACACGGGCAGTTCGATCACCTCGGCGCCGCGCTCGCGCAGGATCGAGGCGAACCCTTGGAGCGGCGCGCCATGTTCCTGGAGTGCTATCCGACGGCCTCGCAGATCCCGGGCGAGCAACCAGTGGAGGAGCTCGTCGTTGGCCTCCGAGCCCGGCGAGTACGTCTCGCGCAGCCCTGACGCCCGAACCGCCCCGGTGGCCTTGGGACCGCGACTGATCACCGTCGCCGCCTCGCAGGCCCGGCGCAGCTCGGCCGATCGTCCCCAACCCTCGGCCGCGTTCATCCAACCGCGCCAGCCCACGCCGGTCGTCGCGACCACGTAGTCGAGCGGTTCGACCAGGCAGCGCTCGGTGGCGAGACGTAGTACGTGGTCCTCGCGCAGCGGGATGATGCTGAGCGTCGCGGTGCCCACGACCTTTGCGCCGCGACGTTCGAGCAGGGCGACCAGTTCGTCGCGGCGCCGGGCGGCCGTGACGCCGACCGTGAGCCCGACGAGGGGTTCGGCGGCGTTTGTGCGAGTAACCATGTGACGAGAGTGGGGGGCCGGCGTTACAGGGGTGTTGCGGCTTGATCACCCCGGGGTTAGGTCTCGAGTTCTCGTGGGGCTCTTCGGTGTCACGGTTCTCACGGTCGGTACCCGGCCCGGTGAGACAGCCGTACCGTCGGCGCAACATCGCAGACCAGGCGGCGTAACCGTAGCTCGCGACGCTACCGACATGACGACGCACGCCGGGACCACGACGACGGACACCCATTGCCCGTACTGCTCGCTGCAGTGCGGGATGGGCCTGCGGGCCGAGCGGGGTTCGGGGCCTGGGATCGGCCCGGGTGTTTCGAATGATGCGGGCCTTTCGGGTGACTCGGGTGCTTCGAGTTCCGCTGGTTCTACGAGTTCTTCGGCATCTTCGGACCTTACGGATCTTACGGGCTTTACGGGCTCTACGGGCTCTACGGGTCTTTCAGGTGATTCGGATGTTTTGGTCGAAGTTGTCGAGCGGCCCGGGTTTCCGGTCAATCGTGGTGCGTTGTGCGGCAAGGGGCAGAGTGCGGCCGAGGTCTTGCGGCGCGGGGTACGGCTGACCGCGCCGCTGGTGCGCGATGCCGACGGGGTGCTGCGCGAGGCGGGGTGGGACGACGCGTTGGACCGCGTCGCGGCCGGGTTGACGGCGGCCGGCCGGGCGTACGGACGAGACACCGTCGGGGTGTTCGGCGGGGGCGGACTGACCAACGAGAAGGCCTATCTATTGGGGAAGTTCGCGCGGGTGGTGCTGCGGACGGCGAACATCGACTACAACGGCCGGTTCTGTATGTCCTCGGCGGCGGCCGCGGGCAAGGCGGCCTTCGGCGTCGATCGCGGGCTGCCGTTTCCCATGGAGGACATCGCACGGACCGGCTGCGTGATCCTGGTCGGGGCCAATCCGGCGGACACGATGCCGCCGGCGCTGCGCTACTTCACCGACATGCGCGCGGCCGGCGGGCGATTGGTGGTCGTGGACCCGCGCCGGACCCGGACGGCTGCCCAGGCCGATCTGCACCTTCAGCCGGTACCGGGTACGGACCTGGCGCTCGCGCTGGGCCTGCTGCACCTGTTGATCGCCGACGGGCATGTGGACGAGGAGTTCGTGACGGCCCGCACGGTCGGCTTCGATGCGGCGCGGGCGGCGGCTATGGCGCACTGGCCGGAGCGCGTCGAGCGGATCACCGGCGTACCGGTGGAGGCGATGCGGGACGCGATCCGGATGTTCGTGTCGGCGCCGGCGGCCATGGTGCTGACGGCCCGCGGCCCGGAGCAGCAGAGCAAGGGCGTGGACACGGTCGGGGCGTGGATCGATCTGTGCCTGGCAGCCGGGAAGGCCGGGCGACCGCTGTCCGGCTACGGCTGCCTGACCGGCCAGGGCAACGGGCAGGGCGGACGCGAACACGGCCAGAAGGCCGACCAACTGCCGGGCTACCGGATGATCACGGATCCGGCCGCGCGGGCCCACGTGGCGGGGATCTGGGGCGTGGACGCGGATTCGCTGCCGGGGCCCGGGCGTTCCGCGTACGAACTGTTGGACTCCTGCGGCGAGGAGGTCCGCGCCCTGTTCGTGATGGGCTCCAACCCGGTGGTGTCCGCGCCGAACGCGGCCCACGTGGAGACCCGGCTCGCGGCGTTGGACTTCCTGGTGGTGGCGGACGTGGTGCTGTCCGAGACGGCGGCGCTGGCCGATGTCGTGTTGCCCAGCGCCCAGTGGGCCGAGGAGAACGGGACCACGACGAACCTGGAGGGCAGGGTGATCCTGCGTCAGGCCGCGCTGCCGGTGCCGGACGGCGTGCGGACGGACCTGTTCACGCTGAACGCGCTCGCCCGGCGGCTGGGCGTCGATCGTGGCTTCGCGACGGACGCGGAGGAGGTGTTCGACGAACTGCGCCGAGCGTCGGCGGGCGGGGCGGCGGACTACGCGGGCATCACCTACGACCGCATCCGGGCCGAGGACGGGGTTTTCTGGCCCTGCCCGGACGTGACCCACCCGGGTACGCCGCGGCTTTTCCTGGATCGCTTCGCAACGCCGGACGGAAGAGCGCGCTTCGCAGCGCCCACGCACCGGGCCGCGGCCGAGGAGCCGGACGCGGAATATCCGCTGTATCTGACGACGGGTCGGGTCCTGAGCCAGTACCAGAGCGGTGCCCAGACCCGCCGCGTCCCGACCCTGAACCGCGCTGCCTCCGGCCCGTTCGTGGAACTGCATCCGGACCTGGCGGAGCGGCTGGCGGTGGGCGACGGCGACCCGGTCGCGGTCACGAGCCGCCGAGGACGCGCGGTCGCGCCGGCGAGGCTTTCGGGGGAGATTCGGCCGGACACGGTGTTCATGCCGTTCCACTGGGCGGGGGAGGGGCGGGCGAACTCGGTGACGAACGCGGCCCTGGACCCGGTATCGAGGATGCCGGAGTTCAAGGTGTGCGCGGTCCGGGTCGAGCGGGTCGCGGAGGTCGCGGGGGTCGCGGGGGTCGAGAACGTCGCGGGGGCCGCGAAGGTCGGGCCGGCGGCGGACGAGCGCGGGGGTGCTGCGTCGAGCGGGATCGATGGTGTCGGTGTCGGTGTCGGTGTCGGTGTGGGCGTGGGCGTGGGCGTGGGTGCCGGGGCCGAAGCCGGGGCCGGGGCCGGTGTGGGCATGTGTGTGGGCGTGGGAGGCGTGTGATGGCGCCTAGCCGGCTGGAGATGGGTGGAGCGGCGCTCGCCGATGCGAGCAGTGCTCTCGAATGCGTGTGGCGCTCTGTCCTGGACGAGTCCGCCCGGGGCGGTGCTCGCGAATGTGAGCAGTGCTCTCGTCTTTGTGAGGGAAGCAGCTGCGCGCCGCGCGGAGCTTTCGGCGGAGCGTTGCTCATTGATGCGCGCACTGCTCTCGCGAAGTCGCGCAGTTGGATGTGGTGACGTTCCGGCAGAGCGGTGCTCATGAGTGTGAGCAGTGCTCTTGGTTGCGAGAGGTGATCGTGGTGCGGGTCGGGGTGGTGGGCGCGGGGATGGCGGCGGCGCGGTTTGCGCAGCAAATGGCGGCACGGGAACCCGGGGTATCCGTGACGGTGTTCGGGGACGAGGTGTATCCGCCGTACAACAGAGCACTGCTCGCGGATGTGCTCAGTGCTCGCTTCGGGGCCGAGGCGATCGGGTTGCCGGTCGGGCCGACGGCGGTGGTTCGGGTCGGGACGCGGGTCAGTGCTCTTGATGCGGAGCAGTGCTCTCTTCGGTTGGCCGACGGCGAGGTGCATTCCTTCGACGTGATCGTGCTTGCGACCGGCGCCGGGCCTGTGCTGCCACCGATGCGGAACCTGCGGGTCGCGAGCAGGCCGCTTGGCTCGTTTGCGTCGACCGGGCCCACCGCGCCGCCCGCTCCGGTTGCCGCGCCCACCCCGCCCGCGCCCACCCCGCCCAGCGGCGAGCCGCGCGGGGAACCGAGCCTGGATCTGCTCGCGGGCGTGCATGCGTTCCGCTCCCTGGCCGACTGCGCCGCGCTCGCCGCTGCGGCGCCCAGGGCCGAGCGCGCCGTGGTGATCGGCGGAGGTGTCCTCGGAGTGAGCGCCGCGCGGGCCTTGGCGGCGTTGGGGGTCGCGGTCGAAATCGTGCACCAGGGACCGCACTTGATGGAGCGTCACCTCGATGCCCAAGCCGCGGGCGCATTGCTCTGCGGACTCGCCGAACTTGGTGTCGCGGTCTACCTCGACAACCGGGCTCGGGCCCTGACGGGTACGGATCACGTCGCCGGCGTCGAACTCGCCAACGGACACGTGCTCGACGCGGATCTGGTCGTCCTCGCCTGCGGGGTCCGTCCCCGGGTCGCGCTCGCCCGGGACGCGGGCCTGCGGGTCGACACCGGAATCGTGGTGGACGACCGGCTCGCCACCTCGGCGGCCGGCATCTACGCCATCGGGGACTGCGCCGAGTTCGCCGGAGACGTGCACGGCCTTGCAGCGGCGGCGTGGGACCAGGCCGATGTCCTGGCCGCGCACCTCGCCGGCGGCGGACAACGCTACGCCGGGTCGCGCACGATGATGCGTCTGACGGCCGGGCCGTTGGCGGTCGCGGCGTTCGGGGCGACAGGTGCACGGGCGGGCGACGACGTCGTGCGGGTTGCCGATCCGACCCGCAACGCCTACAAGAAGCTGGTCATCCGTGGCGACCGCCTCGTCGCCGGGATCCTGATCGGCGATCTCTCCACCGCCGGCACCCTGACCCGAGCCTTCGAACGCGACGATCCGCTGCCGGCCGACCCGCTCCACCTGTTGGCCGTGCCGGGAGCGTACCGATGACCGGGTCACCCACGACCGCCGCCCGACGCTGTCACCGCAACCACCCGGACCGGCCCCCGTGATCGGCGTCGCGAGGAGGCGGGCCCGCCGGGTTGTGGGGTTGTGCCGGCGGCGTGCCTACAGGCCGTGTGGGCAGGGTCGTTGCTTCGGTTCGGGAGTGGGGGTGCGGCCGGCGGGGCCGACCCCGCCGGCCGGCGCCGCGAGGACGCGGGGCCGCTGCGCCGTGGGGCTGGTTCGACGGTGACTGCGGGGGCGTGTGGGGACGACTTGCGGTGGTGGTGTCGGGGTTGTCGGTCGGGGTCCGGCGATCGGGATCCGGGGGTGGTTTGGGGTCGCGGGTGGGTTCGTGAGTGTGCTTGCTGCTTGTGGGTGCGGGTCCGGGTTGTTTCGGCGTTGTTGGAGGAGTCGGGCGTGAGTGATGTCGGGAAGACGAATGTGGTTTTGGTCGGGCACGGCATGGTGGGACAGCGGTTCGTCGAGGCGCTCGTCGAGCAGGACGGCGGGCGTGTCGCCGTCACCGTGTTGGCCGAGGAGCCGCGGCGGGCCTACGACCGGGTGCACCTGACCTCCTGGTTCTCGGGTACGACGGCGGAGGAACTGTCGTTGTGCAGTGCGGAGTTCGCACGGCAGCATCAGATCGACATTCGGCTCGGGGATCCTGTCGAGACGATCGATCGGATCGGCCGCACCGTCACCACCCGAGCCGGCCGCAGCGTGCCGTACGACGTGCTCGTGCTGGCGACCGGGTCGTATCCGTTCGTGCCGCCGGTGCCCGGTCACGACGCGGACGGGTGCTTCGTGTACCGCACGATCGAGGACGTCGAGGCGATCGAGGCCGCCGCGCGCGGTGCACGGGTGGGAGCGGTCGTCGGCGGCGGGTTGCTCGGCCTCGAGGCCGCCGGAGCGCTGACCGCGATGGGGCTGGAAACCCATGTCGTCGAGTTCGCGCCGCGTCTGATGGCCATTCAGGTCGACGACGGTGGCGGGGAGGTGTTGCGGCGCAAGGTCGAGGAGTTGGGGGTGACCGTCCATACCGGGGCGGGGACGCAGGCCGTCACCACCGGTGCCGACGGGCGGGTCTCGGGCATGACGTTGTCGGACGGCAGCGAACTGGCCGCCGATCTGGTGGTGTTCTCGGCCGGAGTGCGGCCGCGGGATCAACTCGCCCGAGCCGCGGGCCTCGCGGTGGGTGAGCGCGGCGGCATCGTCGTGGACGAGCGTTGCCGGACCGCGGATCCGCACATCCTGGCCATCGGCGAGTGCGCGCTGGCCGCGGACGGGCGCGTGTACGGGCTGGTCGCGCCGGGGTACGCGATGGCAGAGGTGGCCGCGGCCGAGATCGGTGGCGCCGGGACGGACGGTTTCGCCGGCGCGGATCTGTCGACCAAGCTCAAGCTGCTCGGCGTCGAGGTGGCGAGTTTCGGCGACGCACACGGGACCGCCGAGGGGTGCGTGGAGGTGCTGTACTCCAACACCCGGGCCGGCGTGTACAAGAAGCTGGTCATCGGAGCGGACGGGCGGCTGCTGGGCGGCGTTCTGGTCGGTGACGCGGAGGCGTACGGGACGTTGCGGCCGCTGACCGGCGGGGCCCTGCCGGTGCCGGCCGAGCAGCTCGTGTTGCCCGCGTCGATGGGCGCACCGGTGCGGTTCGAGCTTCCGGACACGGCCGTGGTGTGCTCGTGCCACGCGGTGACGAAGGCGGTGATCCGAAACGCGGTCACCGCCCACGACTGCCTCGATGTCCCGGCCGTGAAGAAGTGCACCAAGGCCGGTACCGGGTGCGGAAGTTGCGTCAAGCTCATCGGCACGATCGTGACCGAGGAGCTGGCCGCCGCCGGGATCGAGAGCATGCGCGGGCTGTGTGAGCACTTCGCCGAGCACACCCGCGCCGAGTTGTACGAGATCGTTCGGGTCAAGGGCATCACCTCCTTCACCCGGTTGATCGACGAGCACGGCAGTTCCGGCGCGCCGGGCGGCGACGGGTGCGATGTCTGCAAGCCCACCGTCGGCTCGATCCTGGCGAGTCTGGCCCAGGGACACATCCTCGACGGCGAACAGGCCGCACTCCAGGACACCAACGACCACTTTCTCGCCAACATCCAGCGCAACGGCTCGTATTCGGTCGTCCCACGCATCCCGGGCGGCGAGATCACTCCGGAGGGCCTGATCACCATCGGTGAGATCGCCCGCGACTTCGGCCTCTATACGAAGATCACCGGTGGCCAACGGATCGATCTGTTCGGGGCAACGGTCGACCAACTCCCGCCAATCTGGAGAAGGTTGGTCGCGGCCGGCTTCGAGTCGGGCCACGCGTACGGCAAGGCGCTGCGGACCGTGAAGTCGTGCGTCGGCGAGACCTGGTGCCGTTACGGCGTCCAGGACTCGGTCGGCCTCGCGATCGAGCTCGAACTGCGGTATCGGGGTCTGCGTTCGCCGCACAAGCTCAAGTCCGCGGTGAGCGGGTGCGCCCGCGAGTGCGCCGAGGCGCAGAGCAAGGACTTCGGGGTGATCGCCACCTCCGAGGGCTGGAACCTGTACGTCGGCGGCAACGGCGGGATGACCCCGCGGCACGCAGACCTGCTGGCGAGCGACCTCGACCGCGACACGCTCATCCGCACGATCGACCGCTTCCTGATGTTCTACATCCGGACCGCCGACCGACTCGAACGCACCGCGTCGTGGCTGGAGCGGATGGAGGGCGGCCTCGACCACCTGCGTGCCGTGATCAACGACGACTCGCTCGGGATCTGCGCCGACCTGGACGAACTGATGAACCGTCACGTCGGGACCTATCAGGACGAGTGGGCGGCGACACTGGCCGACCCCGACCGGGTCCGCCGGTTCGTGTCGTTCGTCAATGCGCCCGGCACCCCCGATCCCACCGTCCGGTTCACCGCCGAGCGGGACCAGATCAAGCCCGTTCTGTTCGAGAAGTTGGAGGTACGCGGCCGATGACGACAAGTATCGAGTCGACGACCACGCTCACCGTCGAGATCTCCGGCGAAACCGGCTGGATGCCGGTGTGTTCGTACGCCGACCTCGTGCCCGGCCGGGGTGTCGCGGTCCTGATCGAGGGCCATCAGGTCGCGGTGTTTCGAGACCGGGCGGGGCAGCTGTACGCGTTGGCCAACCGCGATCCGTTCAGCGGCGCGTACGTCATCTCGCGCGGCATCGTCGGGCAGCGGGGTGAGGTGCCCACGATCGCGTCGCCGATGTACAAGCAGGTGTTCGACCTTCGTACGGGTCGGTGTCTGGACGAGGACGAGGGCCCCGACGGGGAACCGGCCGCGTTGCGGACGTGGGCTGTTCGCATCCGGTGACGGGTGCCCGTCGCCGCCCGGAATTCTCACACCGCTTGAACGCCGATCCTGAGCGAGTTGTAGCGCCGGCGACCGACAGGACGTAGTGCGCCGAAATCTGCCGTTCCTAGCGTGATGAACCGTCAGCCGGTATTCCCCTTCGGACAGGCAGGTCCCAGTGACGACGACTGCGACAACCACCACCACGACCGCACCCATCGCCGCGACCGGGTCCGGACCGCTCGACGATTGGCGGCCCGAGGACGAGGCCTTCTGGGCCCAGGCGGGGGCCAAGATAGCCCGGCGCAACCTGATCTTCTCGGTCCTCTCCGAGCACATCGGCTTCTCGGTCTGGAGTCTGTGGTCGGTCATCGTGCTCTTCCTGGGCCCGGCCTACGGGTTCGACCCCGCGCAGAAGTTCACCCTGACCGCCGTGCCGACCCTGGTCGGGGGTGCGATGCGGATTCCGTACACGTTCGCGGTCGCCCGCTTCGGTGGTCGTAACTGGACCGTGATCAGCGCACTGTTGCTGCTGCTGCCCACGGTGGTGATCGCGATCGTGTTGGAACCGGGCGTCTCCTACGGCACGTTGCTTGCGGTCGCCGCGATCGCCGGGGTCGGCGGCGGCAACTTCGCCTCCTCGATGGCCAACATCAACGCGTTCTACCCGCAGCGGCTGAAGGGGTGGGCGCTCGGGATCAACGCCGGTGGCGGCAACCTGGGCGTGCCCGCTGTGCAGTTGGTCGGGCTCGCGGTGCTTGCGACGGCGGGCGCGGAGCACCCTCGGCTGCTGCTCGTGGTCTACATCCCGCTGATCGTGCTCGCCGCGTTGTTGTCCGCGCGCTACATGGACAACCTGCCCGCGCTGCGCAACGACAGGGGCGCGATGCGCGAGGTTGCCGGCGAACCGCACGCGTGGGTGATGTCGCTGCTGTACATCGGCACGTTCGGGTCGTTCATCGGCTTCGGGTTCGCCTTCGGGCAGGTGCTCCAGGTGCAGTTCCACGCGGAGTTCGCCACTCCGGTGAAGGCGGCCTACCTGACCTTCCTGGGGCCGCTGTTGGGCTCGCTGGTGCGCCCGGTCGGTGGGTGGTTCGCGGATCGATGGGGCGGCGCGCGGGTCACGTTCTGGAACTTCGTCGCGATGGCCGGCGCCGCGCTCGTGGTCTATCTGGCTTCGCGGCAGGAGTCGCTCGGGCTGTTCCTGACCGGCTTCGTGATGCTGTTCGTGTTCAGCGGGTTGGGCAACGGCTCGGCGTACAAGATGATCCCGGCGATCTTCGCGGCCAAGCTCGGCGCGGGCCCGGCCGCGCGGCGCAAGTCGGGTGCGCTGATGGGCATCGCGGGTGCGGTGGGCGCGCTGGGCGGGGTCCTGGTCAACATCGCCTTCCGCGAGTCGTTCCTGAACTCCGGTCGGGGCGACGGCGCCTACCTGGCCTTCCTCGCCTTCTACGGGCTGTGCCTGGTGGTTACGTGGGCGGTGTACCTGCGACCTTCGGCACGGCGGTTGGCGGGCGTGTGAGGCGAGCAGCCCGCGATTCGGCGGCCGGTCCCGACGGGGATCGGCCGCCGGTCGGCTTTCCGCGCCCAGGTGCCCTCGCCGGCGAGCCCGATCCGGTCGCCGCAACCCTCAGCGGGAGGCGGCGCGTTCCAGTCGGACGGTGAGCAGGGTCGGCACGAGGGCCACCCAGAACAGGACTTGGGGAACGAGCCGGCCGGTCCACGGGATCGTCACGATCAGTACGGCGGTCAGGGTGCACCACGCGGTCTGGCCCAGAACCAGACGTGCCCAGCCGACCCGCCGGATCAGCGACCACATGCTCAGCTTGACGCCGGTGCGCAACCGCCGGTAGCGGCGCCAGGCGCCCAACCCCCACGCGATGCCCATCAGCGTCAGCGCCCACAGCCGGATGCCGAGCGGAGCGGGCAGCGCCGTGGGGTCGTCGCCGGTCGGGAAGACCCGGCCGGCCAGGGCAGCGATCACCAGGCAGAGCAGGGCGATCCAGCGGGTCCCGCGCAACATTCGGAAGACGGCCGTATCGACGTTCGCGCGCAGCCGCTCGGACGTGGGATCCGCGGCGAGCGCGACGGCGGCCGCGTCAGCGGCGGCCGGCAGTTTGGCCCCGGCGCCGATCAGTGCCGGCCGGGCAGCGGCGTGCACGGCATGGTCGGCGAGCTCGCCCAGGGCCCAGGCGTTCTGCGGGTCGATGCGCAACACCTCGCGAACCGCCCGCGTCCGCACGTCGTTTCGGCCGACCAGCAGGGAAGCCTTCCACAGTGCCCAGTGCGCACCGACCGCCTCCGGGCCCAGACGCACCGCGGTACAGGCCGCCTCGAACGCCTCGGGCCAGCGCGGCTGCCACGAGTTCAACGCCTCCGACAGCGCGGCATGGGCCTGCCACAGGTCGGGCGCGATGCCGATCGCGGTCCGGGCCGCGGCCTCCGCCTCCTCGCTGCGGCTCAACTTCCGCAGACCGTACACGCGCACCAAGAGCGCCTCGTAGTCGTCCGGCGCGACGGCCAACGCGGCGTCGCTCGCGGCGACGACCTCCTCGTCCCGTCCGAGGTTGAGGTGTACGTAGGCGAGGCGGACCCAGGCCCGGGCGTCGGAGGGGTCCTCGGCGACCCGGCGAGCGAGGAGTTCGCCGGCCTCCTCGTGGCGGTCCAACTCCATCAGTGCGTGCGCCCGGGCGGACAGCGGATGTTCGCTCACAGCTTTCCGGTCTTCCTCAGGTAGGTGACCAGGTCGTCGTACGTGCCGCCCTCGTTGGCGAACATCGCCACATTGCGCGCCGTCGCGAACCATGCCTCGGTGGACGGGCGGATGGCCTTGGCCGCCGCCAGCAGGTCGCGAGTGTCGATCATGCGGACCGAACCGGTGCGGACGGAGTCCAACAGCGCGGCTTCCGCCGCACTTTCGCACACGTGCGCAAGATCCGCGCCGGAGAACCCGTCGGTCATCCTGACCAGCTTGCCCAGGTCGATCGACGCGATGGGCCGCTCGCTCAGGTGGTAGCGCAGGATCGCCTCCCGAGCCGGTCGGTCGGGCGGCAGCACGAGCAGGGTGCGGTCCAGACGGCCGGGGCGGCGCAGCGCGAGATCCACGTCCCAGGGCACGTTGGTCGCGGCGAGTACGAAGACGCCCTCGTTGTCGTCGCCGACCCCGTCCAGCTCGGTGAGCAGCTGATTGACCGTGTTGCGCATACCGCCGTGCGCGGTCCGGCTGCGTTTGGCGCCGAGTGCGTCCAGTTCGTCGAGGAAGACCACACACGGCGCTCGGCGGCGCGCGGTGGCGAACACCTCGTGCATGTTGCGCTCGGAGTTGCCCATCCACATGTCCAGGACGTCGTGGATGGACACGGAGACGAAGCCGGCCCCGAGTTCGCCGGCGACCGCGCGGGCGATGAAGGTCTTGCCGCACCCGGGCGGCCCGTACAGCAACAGGCCCCCGCGCAGGCTCTTTCCGTACAGCCTGCGCAGCTCGGGGTTGCGCATCGGGGCCAGGAACGCGGCTTCCAGACGATCCTTGACCTCCTGCATTCCGCCGACGTCGGCAAGGCGCAGCGACCCGGGCGCATCCACGTCCCACGCGCTCGCCGCACCGGGTTCGCCGCTGTCGTCGGCGGCTACCGGCGCCTCGGATCCGTCGTCGTCGCCCTCACGTGGCCGTGCCACGAACCGGGGCGGGACCACGTCCTCGACCTCCTGCTCGGCTGCGGCCCAGTCGAATCCGCCCGCCGGAGGCGCCTGTTCGGCGGCCGGCGCCGCCGCGGGCGCTCCCATCGCCCGGGCCATCAGCGCCCGCGCCTGCGGGTCGCCGGGGGACTGACCGAGTACGGCGGCCACTTCGGCGACGGCGGCGTCGAGGCGGCCGGCGTCGATCAACAACTGCGCCAGGTGCAGGCGCAGCGGCAGATCGCGGGGCGCCGCCTCGACGGCCGTGCGCAGGCTGCGGATCAGCGGAGCCTCCGCCGCCGATGGTTCCGGGGACTGGGGACGCTCGTCGGGCATGGGCACAAGGTTACGATCATGGGGCGTCCGGCTTTTGCTCACCCCACCTTCGGCGCGGTCGTGCGGGTGTAGTGCTCGGCGACCTCGTCGCTCGTCGCGAGCCACACCCCCGGGTGGTTGACGACGTACTCCAGTGCCTGGTTCAGGTACTTGTGCCGGAACGCCTGACCGGTGACGAACGGGTGCAGCGCCAGGCCATGACCCGCCCGCTGTCGCGCCGGCCCGGTTCGACGCCGACGGGGATCGATGGGGCACCGCCGCGGGGCTCGCATTGCGGGCGGTGTGCGCGCTGATCCGGGGCGACCCGGACGTCGTACGCGAGGACGGCCGGCGCGGCGCCGACCCCGCCGGCCACGGCGACGCTGGGCCCGGGAGCCCTCGCCGACGCCTTCACCCGAGGCGCCGCATCGACCCGGAGCCGGCGGCCCGGGTGGCGGTGGAAGCGTTGTCCGGCGCCGATTGAAGCGCTTCGGCGGCTGCGCAGAAGTAGCGGACGAGGGTGTGTATCGACATTGACGTCCAGCGTGGCACGTGGCATCGCCGGCTCACGCGGGGGACGGGCCGAGCCGGGACGGGGTCAAGGGGCACGGGCGCGCCGAGGGCCGAGCGGGCCGATGCGCTGCGTGGCCGGAGTTCAAGGGCCGTGGGCGCCTGCGGTGTGCGTGGCGGGCGTGTGGCCCACGGCGGGTGTTCACCCGGGCGGCTGCATGGCCGGGACCGGGTTCTTCCGCTCCCGG
The DNA here is from genome assembly GCF_040605455.1 of Embleya sp. NPDC005575. Lineage (NCBI taxonomy): Bacteria > Bacillati > Actinomycetota > Actinomycetes > Kitasatosporales > Streptomycetaceae > Embleya > Embleya sp. NPDC005575. The sequence continues at coordinate 16,503 of NZ_JBEXCV010000101.1, forward strand.
GTGGGCATGGCGGGGCGCCGGCGCTGCTTCCGGGCATGCGCGATGTGTTGCCTGCGGCTTACCTGGTGAAGGCGACGGATCATTTCGGATGGAGCGAACATGCGCAGGACGAGAACACCCGCGAACACGCCGAGTGCCGCTTGGCAGGCGCCGGGCCGCACGAAGCCGGTACGGCGCGGCGTCGGGCCGACGGACGGGGTCGACGGCATCGGTACGGGAATCGGCGACCGTCGACGCAGGCGTGAGATGTTCTGCCCGCGATGCATGGGCGTGACCGAACGATGCACGCACGCGATCGGGGAACTGTCCGGCGTGAAGCCGAAATCGCCCTCCCAAGGCCGACGCGCCGCCCGGCGGGGCGCGCCCCCGCAGGGGTGACCGGACCGGGCAACCATGGTCCGACGCACATTCGCGGCGTTTTACCGAGCCAAGCTCATGCTTGCCGAGGTCCCCGCCGACGTCCCGGCCCCGGCGGTTCGTTCCGGTCTGGTGGTCGGTCGAGTCGGGCCGACCGACGCCTGCGGGAGCCGCGGTGTGCGGGCGTCGTTTCGCCGACCACCACGTGGAAGGCGGGCGCTGCCGAGTGAGCGTGGCGCCTGTGCCCGAGTCGTCGGGCCGGGCGGGCCGGACGCTCGGTCGGTCGCGATGAGGCGGAACGGGTGTCCCTTCGGGGGTGGTGCGCACGTCGGTGTCAGCGTTTGACGGCGACGAATCCCCATTGATCGACCGGCTGGGTGGTGACCGGCTCGTCGGGTCGCCACAGGGTGATCGAGCCGAAGCCGGGTTCCAGGAGGTCGAGGCCGTCGGCGAAGGAGCGCAGCACGTCGGCGGGGCGCGAGACATACGGGAGGGCGCCGCCGTCGGCGTACTCGTCCGACGCGGCGCGCGTCAGCGGAGTTTCGATGGTGTCGCACAGGACCAGGTGGCTGCCTGCGGGGAACGCGTCCAGATAGGTGCGCAACAGGGCGGCGGCTCGGGCGTCGTCGGTGACGTGACCCAGGGTGGAGAGCAACATCAGCGCGATCGGTCGGCTCAGGTCGAGCGTCCGGGCGGCCTCGCGCAGCACGGTCTCGGCGTCGGTGAGGTCGGCCGGCACGTACGCGGTCACTCCCTCGGGGCGGCCGGACAGGAGCGCGCGGGCGTGGGCGAGCACGATCGGGTCGTTGTCCACATAGACGATCCGGGCCTGCGGGGCGACCTGCTGGGCCACCTCGTGGGTGGCGTCGGCCGTGGGCAACCCGGTACCCAGATCCAGGAACTGGCGGATTCCGGCCTCGCCTGCCAGGTGGCGCACCGCGCGCGCCTGGAACCGACGGGAGGCGCGGGCGATGTCGACGATCTGTGGGAACGACTCCTGTAACTGCGCGCCCAGGGCCCGGTCTATCGGGTAGTTGTCCTTGCCGCCGAGCCAGAAGTTCCACATCCGCGCCGAGTGCGGTGTCGTCGTGTCCATCGTGAGGACCGATTCGAAGGCTTCGATCGACTCGGCTGGTTCGACGGGTTTCACCGGTTCGACATGTTCGGTCGGTTCGATCGGCGCAGGGTTCTGCTGGTCCGTGTTCATGTCACTCTCATCCCGTCGCTTCACATGATTCTCACAAACTCATGTGCATCCTTTCACCACGCATCACACGCGTCACGACCGCAGGCTGTCTGCGGGCTCAGGCGTCCGGGGACGGCGCGACGAGAAAGCGGCCCCTCATGAGCGCGGCGTCGGCGAGGATCTCCGGGTCGCCGTCGGGACGTTCGCGGAAGGCGAAGTCGAGCAGGTTGGCCGCGACCGCGACCCGGACCCCGACCCCGAGTCGGGCCCGTCGGCAGGACGGATCGGTGTCCGGCAGCGCGTAGCCGCGCACGAGGGCCCGGTGCAGCCGATCGGCGATGTCCGGGTCGCTCTGCCGACCACTGACGGTCGTTGCCTTCCTGCCCGGCGGCCGGGTCCGGGAGCGCACCGGCCGACGCGGCCGGTTCCGGGAACCTGCCGGCCCGCGCGGCCGGTTCCGGTATCCGCGCCGGGGGATGTGGCGGCCCGTCGGGACGACGGCGTCGCGGGGCAGGTGCGCCGACGTGCGGGTGACCGGTCCGGGGTTATGCCTCGGGTGGATCGAGTGCGTGCGGGTCGTCGTAGTGCGGGTAGCGACAGGCGGCGGAACAGCGGCAGGGCGGCTCGTCGGGGAAGGCGAGGATCGACGGCGGAGTCCCGTGATGGACGCGGGAATCGCGGATCAGCCGGGTGCCCTGCGGGTCGACTCGGTACACCGTCACGGTCAGCCGGGAATCCCGGGGCGTCGGTGGGGTGTCGACATCGGGACGGACGGTGTCGGACATGAATCCTCCTTCTCCGACCGGAATGGCCATCCCACAGGTACCACGGGCCCGGGCGGCGGGTCGGTCGGCCGGTCACCGATCACCCGAACGGCGGTGTGGAAACAGGGCGGGCCACCTCGGGTTCTGCGGGACCCGCGAGGTGTGAGCGGCGGCGAGGGGCAGACGGCTGCGGTGAGGGGGTGGCCGGGCACCGGTTCGAGGGTGCCGTCGAGGCCGCCGCGGCCCATGGCGCCGACCGGGACACCGGTGTCCTGGGTCTGCACCGGCTCGAACCGGGCCGGGAACGCGATGACATCGGCGATGGTGGTGAGGGGCGTGCGACCGAGGAAGCCGACGCGGATGCCCCTCAGGCGAGGTTCATCTCCAGGTGGGTGATGTACCGGTCGATGTTGTGGTCGCGTACCCCGTCGGAGGCGGGGGCGAAGAGGTCGACGGTGGCGCCGATGCGTTTGTCGGCGACTTTGGCGACGGCGGGCATGCTGTCGTGGAGGCGGCCGTTCGCGTCGAAGTAGCGCAGCGTGTCGACGTGCGTGAAGGCGGGCGCGGGTGGGACCCGCGGGACGATGTCGTTGTTGTTGACGAAGCGAAATGTCCGGTTCTTCAACGCCGTGTCGTAGGCGGTGGCGAGCATTCGGTCGCATGTGCGGGGTTGGCCGTAGGTGTACACCCCATCGGGAGTCAGGTTCGGAGCCTCGAAGTGCATGTGCGCGCCGGCCAGCATCGCGAGTGCCCCGCCGAGGCTGTGGCCGGTGACCCATACGCTCTGCCCGTTGTCGGCGAACTCGGCGATCGTGCCGATGATGTCGGGGTGTACGACATGGTGCGCGCGATGGAATCCGAAGTGCACGAACCCCTTTCCGGCGGGGCCCGGAACCGGCGGGGTGTCGGTGTCGGAGAGCCAGTCCCGGATCTGTTGGGGCTCGGTGCCGCGAAAGGCGACCAGGACCATGCGGTCGGAGCCGGCCACGTAGGCCTGGGTGTCGTCGATCGGGAACGGCTTGGTGTGCGGGGAGGAGAAGTGCCGGAACCGATCGAACCCCCAATCCCGGGTCAGTTGTTCGGCTTGGCGGGGCGTCTTGTAGGCCGCCCGCGCGGCGTGTGCGAGCCAGTAGGCGTGCGCGAGTGAGTATCCGGCGGCGGTGGAGTGGTCCAGAGGCGGGACGGACACGGGACGATACCTTTCCATGAACGATTCATTCGGGTATGTGCCGATCCTGGGTGGCCGTCCTGCTCCTCTTCGGGTACGGCACCGGGCAGACGGCGGGCGCTCGAACGCACCCCGGGGGCGCGCGGATATCGGGCCATGCGCCTGCCGGTGGGAACCCTCCAGTGCGAAGTCAAGTCACCGACCCGGAAGTCGGCGGCTCGCGAGCCGCCGGAGGCCGTCCGGTACCTTCCGCTGGCGCCGGGCGCGGCGGATGCTCCGGGGTCACGCGCGGGAATGGTGGGCCAGGGCGGCGTGAGGGTCGTGTCCGCCGGTGAGCGGTGCGGGGTCGGTGTGGACCATCGCGGCATCCAGGCGGGGGAGGGCATGCAGAAGGGCGTGTTCGGTGGCGACGGCCACGGTATGGGCGTTGCGCAGGTCGAGGTCGGCGTCGACGACGACGGCGACCTCGGCGCGCAGCCGATGGCCGATCCAGCGCATCCGCAGTTCGCCGACGTCCAGCACGCCGGGCACCGCGCGTACCGCGCGCTCGGCGGTGTCGACCAGCGCCGGGTCCACGGCGTCCATCAGTCTCCGGAACACCTCGCGTGTGGCGTCCTTGAGGACCGCCAGGATCGCGAGGGTGATCAGCAGGCCCACGATCGGGTCGGCGGATGCGCAATCGAGCGCGGCGCCGGCGGCGCCGAGCAGGACGGCCAGCGACGTGAAGCCGTCGGTGCGGGCGTGCAGTCCGTCGGCGACCAGTGCGGCGGAGCCGATGCGGCGTCCGGTGCGGATGCGGAGGCGGGCCACCCATTCGTTCCCGATGAAGCCGATCACCGCCGCGACCGCGACGCTGGGCAGGTGTGACATCTCCCGAGGGTGGGACAGGCGGTCGATCGCGGTCCAGGCGGTGAACGCGCAGGACGCGACGATGGTGAGCAGGACGACGATCCCGGCGATGTCCTCGGCGCGGCCGTAGCCGTAGGTGAAGCGTCGGGTCGCGGCGCGGCGCCCGAGTAGGAACGCGATGCCCAGCGGCACGGCGGTCAGGGCGTCGGCGCCGTTGTGGACGGTGTCGCCGAGCAGCGCCACCGACCCGGACCACATCACGACGAACGCTTGCAGGACGGTGGTCGCGCCCAGGATCGCGAGTGAGATCCACAAGGTGCGCATGCCGTCCGTGGAAGCCTCCATGGGCGTGTCGATCCGGTCGGAAGCCTCGTGCGAGTGGGGGGCGAGCGCGTGCGCCGCGACGTGGCGTAGCCGGGACCACCGACTGGTTCCGCGGGTGTGGGGGTGGGCGTGTGCGTGCCCCACGCCGGGCTGGACGTGTTCGTGCTCGTGTATGTGGGTGTGGGTGTGGGTGTGGTCACGATGGTTGTGCGGGTGGTCCGGCGTGGTCTCGGGCACGGCGGCATCCTCGTGGTCGGTGGTCGGCGTCGCGTATTGCACTCGTGCTCGCCGGGCGGTTCGGCTCGTCGCCGGCGGGCTACACCACCCATTATGTGCGTATGAGCGCACGCATGCACTTATCACATGCGTACGATGCGCAGGTGCACGAGGAAAGCGAGCGATACGCGGTCGCGGTGGAGGTCCTGACCCTGTTGGCGGACCGCACCCGACTGGCCCTGCTGCGACGCCTGGCCGAGGGCGAGGCGGATGTGGGCACCCTGACCGAGGCGTGTGGCGCGAGTCGTACCTCCGTCAGCCAACACCTGGCCCGGTTGCGCCTGGCCGGACTCGTCACCACCAGCAAGGAAGGCCGCCGCGTCGTCTACGCCTTGCCGCACGGACACGTCAGCCGCCTTGTCGACGAGGCACTGCGCGTCGCCGACCACCGCATCGGAAACCTCCCACCGCACGACTGAACACGCGGTTCATCGACTCCCGGCTTCGGGCGGGATGTGGTGCGTCGTCCCCGCCGACGGGTTGTCGGTGGGGACGACGCCGAGGGCGGCGCCACGGGGATGCGGCCGGCCGCCGGATTTGAGGTGGTTACTTCACCCACAGCTCGTAGTTCTCGAACTGGCCGCCGCCCGTGCACTGGTAGGTGGACCAACGGTGGGCGTTGATCCCCTGGTTGCCGGTGTCGTTGCACGCACTGGCCCAGTAGTAGTCGGTGATGTAGGTGTAGCCGGGGCTGGCCGGCGGGTGGCACGGATGCGTGCAGGCGACCGTCGCGGGAGCCGCCTGGGCGGGCGCCGCGCCGAGCACGGTGCCGGCCAGGACGGCGCTGCCGGTGGCGAGACCGAGGGCGAAGTTGCGGAGACGCATGGTGGAGTCCCTTCGATGTGCGGAAAGCGGACATCCCGTACACGTTCGGTGACGACTCTCGGTATGACACGGATTATGTGACCTGGGTCACATCGAGCGTTCGCTCGACCTGCGTGACGACGCCATGGCAGGACGACGCGCTCCCGGTCGACGATTCCGCCGCCCGACGCACCCGGGACTCGCCCAAGGGCCACCGCGTCACGAGGTCGGTCGAGGACGGTCGGGGGGCGCGGCCCGATCTCACCCGGGCATCGACCTGCATCGAGAGAGCCGACCTATCTTCTGTCGATACGCCCAATATCAGCGCATTTTGCGGACCCCACTCTTGTCAGAGGAGCCATAACCAGGAATATTGATCCTACCTTTCCCGATCGCGCTCCGGCTCGGCCCTGCCCAAGGATTTCGCATGTCTGCATCCACCCCCGGTCACGACGATCCCGTTCGCCCGCTCCCCGGCTGGTTCGACGACGCCAAGCTCGGGGTGATGATCACGTGGGGGTTGTACTCGGTGCCGGCGTGGGCGCCGCTGGACGATCGGCTGGTCCGGTTGCTCGCCGAGCACGGCGACGGGGCGGACCGGGATCGCTCCTACCATGCCGAGGCGGACGCGGACGGGTTCGATCCGATCGTGACCACGAGCTACAGCGAGTGGTACCTGAACTCGGTGTCCGTACCGGGCAGTCCCACCTGGCACCACCACCGGGAGACCTATGGGGACCGGACCTACGCCGACTTCCGCGGCGACTTCGCCGCGGCCGTGGAGCAGTGGTCGCCCGAGCCCTGGGCGGAGTTGTGCGCCGCGGCCGGCGCCCGGTACGTCGTCCCGCTGGCCAAGCACCACGACGGCTTCCTGATGTGGCCCAGCCGCACGCCCAACCCGCACCGGCCCGACTGGGCCTTGGAGCGCGACGTGCTGGGCGAGTTCCGAAAAGCCGTCCGGATGCGCGGGATGCGATTCGGGATCTACTACTCCGGCGGCATCGACTGGACCTTCGCCAACCTGCCGATCCTGCGCGCCGACGACGTGGCCCGCGCGGTGCCGGACTCGCCGGAGTACGCCGCCTACGCCGACGCGCACTGGCGCGAACTGGTCGAGCGCTACGAGCCCGCGGTGCTGTGGAACGACATCGGCTATCCGCCGGCCGCCGAGCCGGAGAAGCTCTTCGCGGACTACCGCCGGGCCGTCCCGGACGGCGTGGTCAACGAGCGCTTCTACGCCGGCACGCCCGACTTCGTGACGCCCGAGTACGCGACCCGCGCCACGTCGGGCGGCACCAAATGGGAGACCGTGCGCGGGGTCGGGCTGTCCTTCGGGTACAACCGCCAGGAGGACGCGTCGTGGACCACGTCGGGGCCGGACCTGGTCGAACTGTTGATGGACGTGGTGAGCAAGGGCGGCAATCTGCTCCTTGGCATCGGCCCCGATGCGGCCGGTCGCATCTCGCCGGAACAGGACGCGGCGCTGCGCGAGTTGGGGGCCTGGCTCGCGGTCAACGGTGACGCGGTGTACGGGAGCCGTTCCTGGCACGTCGCGGAAGATCGGACGGCTGAGGGTCTGCGGGTGCGCTACACCGTGCGCGACGGCGACCTGTACGCAACCTTCCTGGACCGTCCGAGCGCCGGTGTCTCGGCGCCCGAGCGGCTTGCGGGCGCCGCCGACGCCCGCTGTGTGTGGCTCGGCGGGGACGGCACCGTGGGCACCCTCGGCAGCCTGTCGGGCTTGCCGGTGCCGCCCGTTCGGGACGGTGTGCCCGAGCCGGCGGTGTTGCGGATCAGCCCGGCGCCCGAGCCGATGTGATCGCGAACGCGCGCCGCGAGCGGACCGGCCGGCGGGTGGCGACCCGACCGGCCTGTCTTCTTGTTCACCGGCCCGTCATACTGGAAGTCATCGGACCTCTGGAAGGATCATCGGCATGGCTGTGACGGATGAGGCCATCGACAGGATCAAGGAGATGATCGTCTCCGGGGAGCTTCGGCCCGGCGACAAGCTTCCGAAAGAGGCGGACCTGGCCATCAAGCTGGGGCTGTCGCGCAACTCGCTGCGCGAGGCGGTCAAGGCGTTGTCGCTCATCCAGATCCTGGACGTGCGGCAGGGCGACGGCACGTATGTGACGAGTCTGGAACCCGGTCTGTTGATGGGCGCGATCGCGTTCGTCGTGGACTTCCACCACGACAAGAGCGTGCTCGACTTCCTCCAGGTCAGACGGATCCTGGAACCGGCCGCGACCGCACTCGCCGCGGCCCGGATCGACGCCGCGGGGCTCGCCGAGCTGCGCGGCCTCGCGCAGGTCGACGAGCCGCATCCCACCACCGAGCAACTGATCGAGCAGGATCTGCGCTTCCACCAGGCGATCGCGGGCTTCAGCGGCAATCTCGTGCTGTGCTCGCTGCTGGACTCGCTGTCCAGTCCCACGATGCGCGCCCGGGTCTGGCGCGGTCTGACCCAGAGCGACTCGTGGGAGCGTACGGTGCGCGAGCACAAGGCGATCGTGGACGCGCTGGAGAGCGGCGACGCGGAGGCCGCGCGGGCGTGGTCGACGGCGCACATCGCGGGTGTCGAGCAGTGGCTGCGCCAGGTGCCCTGACGCGCGGTCCGGCGGGCCGGCCGTCCCGCGCGTCGGGCGGCTCAGGCGTCGGCGAAGGTCTGGCGCTGGGTGCCGAGCCCGGTGACGGACAGCTCGACGGTGTCGCCGGCGCGCAGATACGGCTTGGGTTCGGGCTGCCCGAGCGCGACGCCGGCGGGGGTGCCCGTGTTGATCACGTCGCCCGGGTACAGCGTCATGAACTGCGACAGGTACTCGACCAGGAACGCCACGGGGAAGATCATGTCGGCCGTCGTGCCGCTCTGGCGGAGCGTGCCGTTGACGCTCAGGGTCAGCGCGAGAGCCTGCGGGTCGGGCACCTCGTCGGCGGTGACCAGCCACGGGCCGAGCGGGTTGAAGGTCGCGCAGTTCTTGCCCTTGTCCCACTGGCCGCCGCGGAACAACTGGAAGTCGCGCTCGGACACGTCGTGGCTGATCGTGTATCCGGCCACATGGTCCAAGGGGTTCCGATCGGCGGTCAGGTACGCGGCGGTGCGGCCGATCACGATCGCGAGTTCGACCTCCCAGTCGGTGGCCAGCGAGGCGCGCGGCACCAGGACCGTGTCGTTCGGGCCGACCACGGTGTCCGGGGCCTTCATGAACACGATCGGCTCGACGGGTATCTCGGCGCCGGTCTCGCGGGCATGGTCGTGGTAGTTCAGGCCCACGCACACGATCTTCCCGGGGCGGGCGAGCGGCGGGCCGTAGCGCAGGCCGGTCGCGTCCAGGACCGGCAGGCTCGCCGGGTCGGGCAGCACGGACAGGTCCGCGAGCAGTGCGGCGTCGATGTCCTCGACCACACCCGACAGGTCGCGCGGGATCCCGTCGGCATCCAGGACGGCCGGGCGTTCACAACCGGGCTCGCCTACACGGACCAGCTTCACAACGGTCTCCTCGGGTGATCGTGTCTTGCCCTCATTGAATAAGTCATCCGATGTATAGGCCATAGTAGAGGGCTGAAACAAGTCTAATATGGCTCACCGTGCCCATCCATCGAGATATTAATCCGACGAATGCTGGACGCGTGCACGCCAGCCACGGTATACATCGGATGTCTGGGGTCTTCGGGCCCAGCCCGTCCCGGACACCCCGCCACAGGGAACCCACCCCGTTCGCGGCGGCCGGGCCGCACGGCCGACAACCGAGGAGCCACACGTGACCCCGCAGCACCCGAACGGCGTGAGCCGGCCCGCCCGACCCGAACGGCCCGCGACACCGACCCGACCCGTCGTCACCGAACTCGTGACCGCGGACATCCGCTTCCCGACTTCCCGGGAACTGGACGGCTCCGACGCGATGAACCCGGACCCGGACTATTCGGCCGCCTACGTCGTACTGCGCAGCGATGCCGCCGACGGGCACGAGGGACACGGCTTCTCGTTCACCATCGGGCGGGGCAACGACGTACAGGTCGCCGCGATCGACGCGCTGCGTCCGTACGTGGTCGGCCGACCGCTGGACGAACTGCTCGACGACCTGGGCGCGTTCTCCCGATCCCTGGTCGGCGACAGCCAGTTCCGCTGGCTGGGTCCGGAGAAGGGCATCATGCACATGGCCATCTCCGCGGTCGTCAACGCCGCGTGGGACCTCAAGGCCAAACGCGCGGGCAAGCCGCTTTGGCAACTGCTCGCCGACCTGACGCCCGAGGAGATCGTCGACCTCGTCGACTTCCGCTACCTCGGCGACGCGCTCACCCGCGAGGACGCGCTGGCGATCCTGCGCCACGCCGAGCCGACCCGCGCCGAGCGGGCCGAAACGCTGCGCCGCAGCGGGTATCCCGCGTACACGACCTCGCCCGGGTGGCTGGGCTACGACGACGACAAACTCGCCCGGCTGTGCCGCGAGGCGGTCGCCGAGGGCTTCACCCAGATCAAGCTCAAGGTCGGTGCCGACCTGGCCGACGACGTCCGGCGCTGTCGGATCGCTCGGGAGAGCGTCGGCCCGGACATCCGCATCGCGGTGGATGCCAACCAGCGCTGGGAGGTGGACGAGGCGATCGTGTGGATGCGCTCGCTCGCCCCGTTCGACCCGCATTGGATCGAGGAACCGACCAGCCCGGACGAGGTGTTGGGCCACGCGGCGATCCGCAGGGCGATCGCCCCGATCAAGGTCGCCACCGGCGAGCACGTGCAGAACCGGATCGTCTTCAAGCAGTTGCTCCAGGCGGAGGCGATCGACTTCGTACAGATCGACGCGTGCCGGGTCGGCGGCGTCAACGAGAACATCGCGATCCTGCTGCTCGCCGCCAAGTTCGGCGTCCCGGTGTGCCCGCACGCAGGCGGCGTGGGCCTGTGCGAACTGGTCCAGCACCTGTCCATGTTCGACTACGTGGCGGTCGGCGGCCGGATCGAGGACCGGGTGATCGAGTACGTCGACCACCTGCACGAGCACTTCCTCGACCCGGTCGTGATCGTCGACGGGAACTACCGGGCGCCGTCCGCACCCGGCTTCTCGTCCACCATGGATCCCGCCTCGATCGCCCGATTCCGTTATCCGGACGGCGAGTTCTGGGTCGCCGATCACGCCGCACAGGCGCTTGTCGTGGAGGTCTCCGCATGAGCAACCCGCCCGCCCCGTCCGCCCTGTCCACGCCGTCCCTGCCCGCGGCCGGCGACTTCGCCGGACTGCGCGCCCTGATCACCGGCGGCGCGTCCGGCATCGGGCTGGCCACCGCCCGGATGCTGACCGCCCGCGGCGCCACCGTAGCCGTGCTCGACCGCGACCCGGCCGCCCTGGTCGGTGACCCCGAACTGTCCCCGTTCACCGCGGACATCACCGACGACGCGTCGGTCACCGCGGCGGTCCGGGACGCCACCGCGCTGCTCGGCGGCCTCGACATTCTGGTCAACAACGCCGGCATCGGTGCGGCCGGCACCGTCGCCGACAACGAAGACGCCGAGTGGCACCGGGTGCTGGACGTCAACGTCGTCGGCCTGGTCCGGGTCACCCGCGCCGCGCTGCCGCACCTGCGGGCATCGGCGCACGCGGCGATCGTCAACACGTGCTCGATCGCCGCGACCGCGGGTCTGCCGCAGCGCGCGCTCTACTCCGCCTCCAAGGGCGCGGTGCTGGCGCTGACGCTGGCGATGGCGGCCGACCACGTGCGCGAGGGCATCCGGGTAAACTGCGTCAACCCCGGCACCGCCGACACTCCATGGGTCGGCCGGCTGCTGGATGCCGCAGCCGACCCCGCGCGCGAGCGAGCGGCCCTCGACGCCCGCCAGCCGATGGGCCGGCTCGTCAGCGCCGACGAGGTCGCTTTCGCGATCTGCTCGCTGGCGAGCCCCCTGGCGGCCTCCAGCACCGGCATCTCGCTCGCCGTCGACGGCGGTATGCAGGGCCTGCGGCTGCGGCCGGAATAACCCGATCACGACCGGGATCCTGGAGTCGAGGGAGGCGAACGCATCGTGCGCGCCCTCGACTCCGCGGTCGTTTCAGCAAAGGGAGCATCGTTCGTGGATACCAACCGGATCGGCCGTACGACCGTCGTCACGAGCTCGATCGGGCTCGGGGCGGCGGCGTTCGGGAATCTGTACACCGCGACCGAGGACGAACAGGCGCACACGACCGTCGAGGCCGCGTGGGCTGCCGGGATCCGCTACTTCGACACCGCGCCGCACTACGGCGTGGGCTTGGCCGAGACCCGGCTCGGGGCCGCACTGCGCGGGCGCCCGCGCAGCGCCTACACGATCTCGACCAAGGTCGGCCGGCTGCTCGTCGACGACCCGGCCGCGCCCACCGCTGCGGAGGGATTCGTCGACACGCCGCGCCGGCGACGCGTGCGCGACTACACCGCGGACGGCGTCCGACGCAGTCTCGAATCCAGCCTGGAACGCCTGGGCTTGGACCGGATCGACATCGCGCTCGTGCACGACCCCGACGAACACTGGGAGCAGGCCGCGCACGAGGCGGTACCCGCGTTGGTGGCACTGCGCGAGCAGGGTGTCGTGGGCGCGATCGGAGTCGGCATGAACCAGTCCGCGATGCTCGATCGCTTCGTCGCCGAAACCGACGTGGACTGCGTGCTCCTCGCCGGCCGGTACACCCTGCTCGACCGCAGCGGCGGCGCGTTGCTCGACCACTGCGCGAAGCGCGGCGTCTCGGTATTGGCGGGCGGAGTGTACAACAGCGGTCTGCTCGCCGATCCGCGTCCCGGCGCCCACTTCGACTACGCACCGGCCGACGCCGACCTGCTCGCCCGCGCCCTGCGGTTGCAGGCGATCTGCGCGGGGTATGACGTGCCGCTGCGCGCCGCGGCGATCGGCTTCGCCGCCGCGCACCCCGCGGTCGCCACCGTCCTGGTCGGCGCCCGCGGCCCGGAGGAGGCGGCCGACGCGGCCGCGATGGGCGGATGGGACATCCCGGCGCCCCTGTGGGCAGAACTCGCCGCCGCCACCTGAGACGCGACTCGCCCCGCACCGGGGCAGGTCGAGCCGAGGGCCCGTTTCCCGACCGGGAAACGGGCCCTTTTGTGCTTAATTGCGTAACCGTTGTCACTTCATATCGTCGCGCCGCTGCGCCGCTGCGCCGCTGCGCACGCGAGTGCCGACAAGAGAGCCCGGCCGTACGCGAAGTACGGCCGGGCTCTCGGGTGACGGCGGGTTCGGGTGCTACTTGGTCACGTACGCCGCGTCGAACTGGAGGTAGCTGCCTCCGGTCATGGTGAGTGTGACGGTGTGCGGGCCCGAGGTCGGGAACTTTGCCGAGTACACCTTCTGTCGGGCCGCGTACGACCCGCCGTTGTCGGTGGTGGCCGTCCCGGCCGCGACGCCGTCGAGGGTGACGTCGGCGGTTGCGTAGCCGTCGCCCATCGGGGCCAGCACGTCGACGGCGCTGCCGGTGAACGTGATCGTGACCGAGTCGCCGTTCGTCGAGCTCCAGGTCACGTCGTCGCCGTGGTCGCCGGCGCCGCGATTGCCGGAATGTGTCCAGGCGCCCTGGTAGGAGACCCCCGAGTCGGTGTCGTTGAGCGCCATCGGGCCCTCGATCATCCGGGCACCGTCGATCGCGAGCCGCACACCGGAGACCTTGACCAGCTTGACGGTGTGCGTGCCCGGCGCGAGGTGGCGTGCCGCGTACAGCACGGACTGCGGTCGGGGCCACCAGGAGAAGCCGTCCAGCCGCTGCACGAGCGCGCCGTCGAGGTACACGTCGTACTTGCCGCCCAGCAGGTTGCGCGGGCCCAGGACATCGGCGGCCGTGCCGGTGAACGTGTACGTGACCGAGCTGCCGTTGGCGGTCGCCGCCTGCACGTCGTCGCCGAGATCACCGGTCCGGGAAGTACTCGTGTGCTTCCACTCGCCGTCCCACGCGAAGCCCGCCGTGTCCTGGTTCACCGGCTTGGTGTCGATGCGTTCGGCGTTGCCGCGCAGGGCTTGGCGCACGTCGTTGAGGATCGACAGGGACTGCTCGGAGACCTTGCCGTCCTCGTACATCATCATGTTGAAGCTGAGCGGGACCTTGCGCGAGGCGGCGTCCAGCGCCCAGTCGACGGCCTGCTTGGCGGAGAAGTTCGGGCCGCCGATCTTCTGGCCGCGCAGGTGGATGCCCCAGTCGTCCTCCATCCGGAACATCGCGTGCTGGAGCAGGCCCTTCTGCGGACCGGACCGGAAGATGCCGTTGCCGCCGACCGGCGCACTGCCGTCGATCGGTTCGCCGTGCACCTCCTCGGCGAAGTAGGTGTCCTGGAAGTCGGTGTAGCGCGGCAGGATCCACGAGTTCCAGGAGACCATGCGCGCCGGGTTGCCGGTGCGCGCGATCTTCTCCAACTCCTCGAACGGGGCCGGGTAGTAGATCAGGCCGTCGTCGAAGAAGAAGCCGTCGAGCTTCTTGCCGTAGCGGTTGCCGATGTCCGCGACGACCTGCTTCCAGTTGTTCAGCAGCGTGCTGCGGTCGCCGGTGCCGGTGGTGTAGAAGGTGTTCGGGAACTTCTGGGTGGGCCACCAGGCCGCGTCCTCGGTACCCAGGTGGTAGTACAGCGTGAAGCCCAGGCCCTCGGCGTGCAGCGCGTCGGCGATCTCGCCGATCAGGTCGCGCTCGGCGGTCAGATCGCCGTTGCCGACGATCTTGTCGATCGCCGCGTTCGGGCCGTCGACGTGGTAACCCCACCAGCTGTACGACCAGATCACGTAGCCCGCGCCGGTGCCCTTGACCATCTTCACGAAGGCCGGCACGTCGAAGTCGGCGGCCTGGCGGTTCAGTGACTTGGCCGGCCCGCCGTTCTCCGGGAAGCCCCACGAGCCGTATTGGAACATCAGGCCGTAGCCCGCCGACGCGAAATCGGAGGTGTTCGCGCGGGCGTCGGCGATCCGTGCCTCGCGCGCCGGGCGGTCCTTCTCCCGGACCAGTTCGAGCGACTTGACCTGCACGTCGCCCGCGAGCGTCGCGGTGCGGCTGAGCACGATCGTCGAGGTTCCGGACGGCAGCGCGAGTTTGCCCGCGTCCACGCGCGCCCACCCGCCGGCGGGCTGGGCGAAGCCGGTCGCCGCAGCCGAACCGCGCACGCCGATCTTGAACGTCTGGCCCGGTGCCGCGTTGAGCATCCCGGTGATCCGGTACACGTCGCCCTTGGGCACGGTCACGGTCCACGCGAGGTAGTCGTCCGAGGTCTTGAAGTTCTCGACCCAGAAGTTCTTCCTGGTGTCGGGGGCGAACACGGACATCGAGGGCGTGCGCTCGGCGGCCGTGCCCATCAGAGTCGTGACGTTGTCCGCGACCGCCTTCTGGTCGACCGGCAGCGGGACCTCTCCCGCCTGCGGGACGGCGCCCGGTGCTGCGGCCGGCGCCGATTCGGCCGACCGGGGTGTGTGCGCCGCCTGTGCGGCG
This sequence comes from Embleya sp. NPDC005575, assembly GCF_040605455.1. Lineage (NCBI taxonomy): Bacteria > Bacillati > Actinomycetota > Actinomycetes > Kitasatosporales > Streptomycetaceae > Embleya > Embleya sp. NPDC005575. The sequence goes on from NZ_JBEXCV010000101.1 coordinate 31,659, forward strand.
GGCGCGACGACCACCAGCGGCGCGCACATGGCCGCGGTGGTCGCCAGGATGGTGCACCATCGTCTCAACATCGGTCAAGACTCCTTGCTTGTCGCCGGGAGGGTGCTGATGGATCGGCGCCGCCGCGGCCAGGCGGCGGCGCCGTACGCGAATGCCCGGCGGTACGGGCGTACGGCCGGGCATTCGCGGGTTCGGGGTGGGGGCGCCCGGTCAGCGCAGGGCAGCCCCGGATTCGGCGTCGAACAGGTGGATCCGCGCGGGGTCCAGGGCCAGTTCGACCTTCGCGTCCGCGACCACGGCGCTCTCGGCCGGGAAGCGGCAGGCGATCGGCGCACCGGCCGAGGCCGCGTCGCCGCGTACCGCGCCGAGGGTGACGTAGACGTTCTTCTCCGCGCCCAGTGCCTCGACGTACTCGACGATCGCCGGGATCCGCACATGCCTGGCGGTGTCCCCGAGGATCGACGCGTCCAGCAGGTGCTCGGGCCGCACGCCGACGGTGACCGGCCCCTGCGGATACTCGTGCTCGGCGGCGGGCAACGGCACGTCCACGCCGCCGAGTACCACCTCGGTGCCGCCCTTGCCGGTGCGCAGCCGCGCCTCGACCAGGTTCATCGGCGGCGTGCCCATGAACGACGCGACGAAGGTGTTCGCGGGGGAGCGGTAGATCTCGTCGGGCGTGCCGATCTGCTGGAGACGACCCTCCTTGAGCACCGCGACCCGGTGGCCCATGGTCATCGCCTCGACCTGATCGTGCGTCACGTAGACCATCGTGGTGCCGACCCGGCGCTGCAGGCGGGCGATCTCGCCGCGCATCTGCACGCGCAGCTTGGCGTCCAGGTTCGACAGCGGCTCGTCCATCAGGAACAGCGCGGCGTCGCGGATGATCGCCCGGCCCATCGCGACGCGCTGGCGCTGGCCGCCGGAGAGCTGGCCGGGCTTGCGGTCGAGGTAGTCGGTCAGCTCCAGCATGGCCGCCACCTCGCGCACCCGGCGGTCGATCTCGTCCTTGGGCCGCTTGGCCAGGCGCAGCGGGTAGGCGATGTTGCGGGCCACCGTGTAGTGCGGGTAGAGCGCGTAGTTCTGGAACACCATCGCGATGTCGCGGTCGCCCGGGTGCACATCGTTGACGACGCGGTCGCCGATGCGCAGTTCGCCGCCGGTGATCGATTCCAGGCCCGCGATCATCCGCAGCAGGGTGGACTTGCCGCAGCCCGAGGGGCCGACCAGGACCAGGAACTCGCCGTCGGCGATGTCCAGATCCATGCCGTGCACCGCGACGTGCCCGTTCGGGTAGGTCTTGGACACCTGGTCCAACATCACCTGGGCCATGAGTGCTCCAACGTGCAGAAGGGGTGGTGGGCGGTCGAGGCGGGCGTGCTCATTCCTTGACCCCGCCGCTGGTCAGGCCCGCGGTGATGAAGCGCAGGCCGAAGACGACGAGCAGCAGTGCGGGGACGGCGAGCAGCACCAGCGAGGCGTTGTACTTGCCGATGTCCGAGGGGCTGGTCGCCAGGTACTGCTGGAAGGACTGCACCGCCTTCGCGGCGGTCGTGTACTTCTCGTCGGTGAACAGAAGGCTCGGGAACAGGAAGTCCTGGAGCGACCACATGACGCACAGGATGGAGAGGTTGACCAGCGCGGGCCGGCACAGCGGCAGGTAGACCGTACGGAAGACCTGCCAGTGCCCGGCCCGGTCCATCCGCGCCGCCTCGATCAGCGAATCGGGGATGTTGTCGCCGAAGTTGCGCAGCAGCAGCACCGCGAACGGCAGGGTCAGCGCCGCCTCGGGCAGCGCGACACCCAGGTAGTTGTCGAACAGGCCCGCCTCGCGGATCGTGTAGTACAGCGGCACCAGGATCGCGGTCCCGGGCACCGCCAGGCACAACACGATGCCGTAGTACAGCGCCTCCTTGCCGCGGAAGTGCAGCTTGGAGAAGGCGTATCCGGCGAGCGCGCCGACGCCGACCACGATGCCGGCGTGCAGCACGGCGATGATGAAGGAGTTCAGGTAGGTGTCGTAGATCGTGACGTCGCCGACCGGGTCGGTGAACAGCGCGGTGTAGTTGCCCGTCCCGCCGCCTTCGAGGGATCGCTTGATCGCCGCGTAGATCGGGAAGAGCCAGATCGCGCCCATCAGGAGCAGCATGCCCTGGAGGATCCGGCGGTCGCGCTTGCGACCGGTGAGTACGCGCATGGCGTCGCTGGTCTCGGCCACGGTCTACTCCTCGGACTTTTTGGTGAAACGGAGCTGGATCGCGGACAACAGGAGCGCGAGCAGCAGGACGACCACGGCGGCGGCCGACGCGTAGCCGACCCGGGGACCGGGCGAGGTCGCGTAGTTGTACACGTAGGTGCCGGAGATCTCCGTGCCGCCGGCCGGTCCGCCCTTGGTCGAGAAGAAGACGATCTCGAAGGCGCGGAAGGACATCAGCAGGATCGAGATCACCACCGTCTTGTGGGTGGTGCGCATCAGCGGGAAGAGCATCGTGCGCAGCAACTGCCAGAACGAGGCGCCGTCCAGGACGGCGGCCTCCAGGAGCGAGGTGTTCAGCGCGCTCAGGTCGGCGGTGTAGTACATGATCGGCAGACCGACCAGGTAGACGAAGATGCCGATGACCACGGCGTACGCCAGGCCCGGTTCGGTCAGCCAGTGGCCGGCCAGGAAGTCCAGGTGGGCGCTGCGCAGCGTCTCGTTGAGCGTGCCGTAGCGGTTCTCCATCATGCCGCCGAACACCGAGGCGACCAGTGCGACGGGCATCAGCGAGGGGACCAGGAAGACCGCGTAGAAGACCTTGCGGCCGCGCATGCCGGTGCTCAGCACGACGGCCAGGAAGAAGCCCAGGGTCAGTGCGCCGGCGACGGCCGCGGCGGCGAACACGACGTTGTTCAGCAGCGCCCGGATGAAGCGGTCGTCGGTGAACAGCAGTCGATAGTTCTCCAGGCCGACCGACTCCGGGTCCAGGAAGGACAGGTCGGTGCGCTGGAGGCTGGTGCGGGCCAGGAACACGAAGCCGAAGACGTAGAACACGAGGTAGAAGGCGAGGAGCGGGAGGAGGAACAGCAGCGCCGTGCGCATCATCCCCCGCTGCTGCGGGCCGTCGATCCGCTTGGCCTTGCGTGCGCGACCGGCTTTGCCTGCGCGGCGCAGGCCGGGCAGGCGGCGGGGGCGGCTCGGCGCAGGATCGCACCGATCGCCAG